>JACMMM010000350.1 GCA_014379065.1 Saprospiraceae bacterium | reverse complement strand
GCCAAGCAGGCGGCGCCGAAGTGGACATTTTCGTAACAAAACAGGGGGAAACGGAACAGATACGAGCCTCCAAAAGCCTGAAAGACCTCGAGGAAGCACTTCCGAAGGACTTGTTTTTTCGGACCCATTACAGCTTTATCATCAATGTCCGGTATATTGACAAATGGGAAAAAACCGGCAGGAACGGTATGATCGTGATGAAAAACGGGATGCGGGTACCGGTGTCGGTCCTGAAAATGCCGCAGTTCGAGGAGTACTTGACGAGATACGGAAACCTTGAAAAGAAGGAGTGAGATGGCATAGTTTGTTGAGCATGTTGAGGGTTGAGATTGTTTAGTGAGTAGAGATCATGTTCTCAACAACCTCAACCCTCAACAATCTCAACCCTCAACAATCTCAACCTTTTTTAAACGCCGCAATAGCATTTTTGCTGAACTCAGATAGCGACAGCCGGCCACTGATGGCGGCGCGTTCGGCCAGAAGGGTGTCCCAATGTTCCGTGCCTTGCCAGAATACTTTTTTCAATTCCAACAATGCCTCGGAGTTGGAAGCGCAAATGGATTGGCAAAATTGGAGGAGATAAGCGTCAAGTTGTTCCACGGTCTCAAAAGATTCCTGAAAAAGCCCTTGCGATTTTGCCCACTCGGCGGTGCGCCATTCATTTGGTGTTAAGGACAATAGGGCAAAAGTTGCGGCGCCCATTTTTCGTTCCACTGCCGGGCCAATGACAAATGGGCCAAAGCCCACAGCCAACTCGCTCAAGCGCACGGACGCCCATTTGGAGGCGAAACAAATATCGGTGGCAGCAGCGAGTCCAACACCCCCGCCCACAGCCTTTCCGTGTACCCGGCCCACTATAATTTTGGGGCAACGGCGCATCGCATTGATAACATTTCCAAAGCCGGAAAAAAAGGCTTTCCCTGTTTCAAAGTCCTGAATACCACCCAGTTCGTCAAAACTCGCGCCCGCGCAAAAGGTGTTGTGCTCTACACTGCGTAGCACCACGACTTTAGCGTCGGGGTTTTCCCCAGCGGCGGTAAATGCAGCAGCAAGATCGGCTAAAAGTCGGCTCGGAAGGGAGTTGTGGGCGGGGTGGTAAAATAGGATGTGCGCCACGCCATCGGTGGTGAGGTCGGTGCGGACGTAGCCTTGTTGGGTGATATCCATGGTGGTGATTGGTGGACTGGTGATTGGTTTAATGGTGATTGGTGATTGGTTTACCCGCCGTAGCGCACTGGTGGGTGGCTTAAACTTCTCGAAAGTTTTAAACTTTCGGGAAGTTCGGGAAATCCTCACGCAAAAATATCACGAAGTGCAGCATTGAGCTCAGGCCATTGGAATTCAAATCCTGCTTGGGTCAATTTTTCTGAAGAAACGCGGTTGCTGTTCAATAGTACCGCCGACATTTCACCTAAGATAAGGCGCAGCGCAACGGCGGGGGCGGGGAGAAAAACAGCGGGTTGGTTCATGGCTTTGGCGGTGGCTTTTATCAAATCCTTCCCACGAGTCGGAGCAGGCGAAATCAGGTTAAATACCCCTTCAACTGCCTGATTGTCAATAGCCCATAGAAAAGCGCGACACACATCGTCCCGGTGAACCCAAGACCACCAAGCTCGTCCGTCGCCAAAATATGCACCAAGCCCAAAACGGAGCGGCTTCACGATTTCGGCCAAAGCACCGCCTTCTTTCGCCAGCACGACACCCGTGCGGAATATTGTGGTACGAATGCCCAGTGCATTCATTTGATTGGCTGCTGATTCCCATTTTTGGCAACATTCTACCATGAAACTTTGGTCAACTGGAGGCATGTCTTCGCGTATCCAGCCTTCACCCGAGTTGCCGTAATAGCCTATCCCAGAGGCCGAAAGGTATGCCTTTGGTCGCTTGTCTATACCTTCCATTTTGCGGTAAAGAAGGGCCGCGCTTTGCACACGGCTTTCCACCAGTTCCTTTTTTCGCGCTGCCGTCCACCGCTTATCTGCGATGCCCGCACCTGCTAGATTGACCACAACATCAACATCTTGCAAAGCAGCAATCTCCATTTCGCCTGATGCCGGGTTCCAATAAAATTGGCCATTGCCTTTGGGCGAACGGGAGAGCAGGCTTACCGTGTGACCTTGTGCACGAAGCATTTCTGCAAGCCGCGAACCAATGAGGCCTGTGCCACCGGCGATTAGGATGGTACTTTTTTGCATGTCGATCTTAAGACTTACCACATTGCACACATAGTAAACATAGTTTTAAACTCGCTGCACTATGTGTGCTATATGCGCTATGGGGAATTTCAAACAGCAAACAACACTTCTCTAATAGGGTTCACGCCAGTCTTTTGCGCATTGCCGTCAGCAGATCCGTGGCTGAATCTCCTTCCAAACCCAGCCATGCTCCAACGGTTTGAAATATTTTTTCTGGGCCAACGCCCGCTTCCCGCATCGCTTTCAACGAATTCGAACCAGCGGACTTTGAAAGTTTTTCGCCCGCCTCACCCAGCACAAGCGGGTGGTGTAAAAAATTGATTTTCAAAAAATTATCCTCTGAAAGTAGTCTGGCCAAAAAACACTGGGCCGCTGTTGAGTCTTCCAAATCTGCCCCACGTACAATGTGTGTGATGCCAAAGTGAAGGTCATCGGCGAAGCTCGCCACTTGATACGCTGGGACGCCATCGCGCCGCCGAACAATGAAATCGGGCAAAGGGAAATTGGGCGGGGTTTTGATGCGCCACGCCACGTCTGGTGTATCAAGGCTTAATCCTTGTTCGCGAAACTCGGGCGGGTACACATTATTAAAGGGTTCTAAATCTCGTCGGGATTTTTGGCAGGCAAAAAGCACCCCCTGTTCGCGCAACCGTTCCAAAATTTTGAAGTAGTGTTGGAGATTGCCTGCCTGCCGGTAGGCAGGGTGGATCTGGTAAATTGGTTGATTGGTGATTGGTTGATTGGTGATTGGTGAATTGGTGATTGGTGATTGGTTTAACCGCCATAGCGCGAGGCGCGGAGGAGGGTTATGGTCAGTATCCCAATCCAATTTGAGCCAGTGGAGGGTTTCAAAAATATCTTCCAGATATTCCGGTCTGATTCGCTCGGTATCGAGGTCATCAATGCGAAGATAAATTTTAGCGGCGGGCCCATTTGAAGCCAGTACGCTGCTGTATCTGGCCGCCAGCCAATTCAGTGTAAAATTGAGCGCATTGCCCAAGTGAAGAAAACCAGAGGGCGTAGGCGCAAACCGCAACTTGCTTTCAAAAGTTACGGTACGTACAAAATCAAAAAATCGCTGTGAGAAAACCTCCATCAGACTATTAAATGATCCATCAGGTCGGGCTTGTCCTCATCGTCGCCTTCCAAAAGTTGCGTGGCATCAGCGAATGCGAAAAAGTGGGCGCAGGTCATTGCTGGGGCAGTATAAAGCACGCCGAATCCACAGAGCAAAATGCCGCCCGCCGCGATGAGGCCAGAAAGGATAAGAAACCCAAGTATGGTGCCCCAGTTGCGAGCGATGAGTTTGCGGCTCGCATCAATCGCTTCCAGAGGACCAACCTCATAAAACCAGGCGATTTGCAAAGACCAAACCAAAAACAGGCCAATGCCTAAACCTCCCATTATCATCAACAATAAACCAATCCAAAAGAGCGACATATCTACCATTTCAGCCGGATTAGGGACATCTCGGAAGAGCGGATAGGCATTTATCATTTCAACAATCCAGTCGGCCATACCTGCTTTGTACCAAACAATAAGTCCGGGCAAAAGGGCCAACAAACTAATAACAACCATCAAAAGATAGGTGAGTATTAGTGGGCCAAACTTTGTAAAACCCTTGAAAAACTCCCCAAAATCTGCCTTGTGCCCGCGCGAAACCATGTAGATAAATTGTGAGTATCCAACACTCAAAACAGGGCTGATGGCCATGCTTAATATAAAGCCAACATAAGGCATAGACTGGCAGAAAAAGCTGATTACACCTGAGACAAGCATAAAAGCGACCAATAGCCCAAAGTTGTCGTTCATAAACTTAAAGCCACGACTGATATACTCGCTTGTACGGAACTGGACGGGGGGTTCGGCAAGAATGCGCTGGAGACGTGCAGCAGAGAAATTCATAGGGAAGTAAGGTTTGTAAGTATTGCGTTAGGCATTGTTGCCTTGGGCAAAGGTGATAAATCCGCACTTATTTTTTCGCCTGTTATCCAAATTTCAAAAAGACATTCTACTTTGGCGGCATATTTTACATTCACAAAACCATTTCTAACCATGGAAAACTTTGACGAACCACTGGATGCCCGACAAAACATCCAATCGCCCACCGAACTCGAACTCACCGAAGGCTTGGTGAGGCATTGGCTCAGCATTTCGAGTTGGGCCATGTTTTTCTCTATTCTGCTTTTTTTGGCTTGTGCCATAGTGCTCATCTGGGGCTATCTAACCCTTAAAGTCACGCCGACCGACGAGCTTGGCGTAGTGCTTTTCTATTTGCCTTTTGCGGCCGCACTTTTTGTCCCGGGGCTCTTGCTTTGGCTTTTTCAGTCAAAGCTCAAAAAGGCATTTTATGAAGAATCGCCGGAACTGTTAGAAAACTCATTCCGCGCATTTCGCCATTTTTATCTGCTGGCCGCGATCCTGAGCATTACCGGGATTGTGCTCTATATAGGTATTCTGGTGACGGCACTCCTTACTGCGCCTGCTGCTGGCACCATGCCTGAGCAGCCTAGTTATTGATTCCGTTTTGCCCCAATGTCGTTGACTTAAGGATAATAATTCGTTCTCTACTTACTCGTCAGACGGCGAAAAGCCGTCAGACGAGGCCGCCACGCGGTCTGACGACTCAAAGTCGTCTGACCGCTAAGCAGGCAGAATACCTAAGTCAACGACATTACCCTTTATCCATTTACTTACACTCAAAAAATTGATTCCAATGGAATACATCCAAAATCCAACGTCTCCAAAATTCCAATACACCCCCGCAACCAAGCAGGAATGGCTTTCCACCAGCACATGGGCGGTATATTTTGCGGTACTTGGCTTTGTACTGTCCGGGCTTTATATCATTGCCTTATTGCTCACCCTGTTTTTCCTCCTCAAATCTTCCGCAATGGTGGGCATGTACCTCAACTTTCTGCCTTCCAGTGTTTTGTTTGGAATAGTCTTGCTCCTATTGATGTATATAGCCTCAATTTTCGTGATGTTTTTTGGCAGCAGGCACCATTTGCGCTTTTCCCACAGCATCAAGCAGGCGGTACAGCATAACAATCAATCAGTTTTGGAGGATGCCTGGTGGAGTATGCGCAGGGCTTGGAAAGTCTATGGCCTTTATACCGTTGTTATGCTCGGCGTGTATTTTGTGGTGCTGGTCTCTGTTGGCTACATGATGCAGAATAGTCCATTAATGCGTGGGTATTAGACTGCTTGAAGCCTCTTTTCTTTATCCGATAATATGCTTAACCCGTGGGCGGTGCGGCGTGATGTCACCTAGTTTGGCCTTTTTCATCTCTTCATAAGCCGTAAAGTCACCCTCGAAGAAAACCACTTCCGCGTCGTCTTCAAACGACAGAATGTGCGTGGCCAAGCGGTCAAGGAACCAACGGTCGTGGCTAATGATCAGCACGCAGCCCGCAAAGTTTTCAAGCGCTTCTTCAAGTGCACGAAGGGTGTTCACGTCAATGTCGTTGGTCGGTTCGTCGAGCAGAAGCACGTTACCGCCCTCTTTGAGGGTGATGGCCAAGTGGACGCGGTTTCGTTCGCCCCCGGAACACACGGCGAGTTTTTTTTGCTGGTCGGCTCCTGCAAAATTGAAGCGCGAGAGGTAGGCTCTTGCATTCACCGATGCATTCCCTACGGTGATGATATCATTGCCCTCGCTCACAATTTCGTAGATCGTCTTGTCGGGCAGCAGGTTTTCGTGGCTTTGATCCACATAACTCATCTGAACGGTGTCGCCGATGGTAACGGTGCCTGAGTCCGGTTTTTCTCTACCCGTCAAGATTTTAAACAGGGTGGATTTGCCCACGCCGTTGGGTCCGATGATGCCTACAATGCCGTTGGGGGGAATGCTGAAGGAGAGGTTTTCAAAAAGTACCCGGTCGCCAAATGATTTGCTAATACCCTGCACCTCAATCACATGGTCGCCCAAGCGCGGTCCGTTTGGTATCCAGAGTTCGAGTTTGGCTTCTTTCTCTTTGCCTTCTTCACCAGCCATTTTTTCGTAGGCGCTCAAACGGGCTTTGCCTTTGGCTTGGCGGCCCTTGGCGCCCATTCGCACCCACTCGAGTTCATGTTCAAGTTGTTTGCGGCGCTTGTCGTCGGCGCGTTCCTCTTGGGCCATGCGTTTGGTTTTTTGTTCGAGCCAAGTGGAATAGTTGCCTTGCCAGGGGATGCCTTCGCCCCGGTCGAGTTCGAGAATCCAGCCCGCCACGTTGTCGAGGAAGTAACGGTCGTGGGTCACGGCAATGACGGTGCCTGGGAAATTTTGCAGGTATTGTTCCAGCCACTGCACAGATTCTGCGTCCAAGTGGTTGGTCGGTTCATCGAGCAAAAGAATGTCAGGCTGGCTGAGTAACAGCCGGGCCAGCGCAACGCGGCGACGTTCGCCACCCGAACAGATTTTGATCGGGCGGTCGTCTTCGGGGCAGCGCAGGGCATCCATGAAAACGCCCAAACGGTAGTCCAG
>JACMMM010000349.1 GCA_014379065.1 Saprospiraceae bacterium | reverse complement strand
TTCGACTACGAGTCGCCCAATTGCTCGTTCCCGGCCACCGTACCCGTGCCGCGCTCCGTATTGGGCAGCGAACGCATCTCGTACCGTCTGGAGACCGACTTTATGCTTTTGAAACTCAACCCGATACCGCTCAATTTTGACGTGTATTTCAACGGTTGGAACCATGATAGCAACCTCAGCGCCATTAACCCAAATTCGGTCTATATCCATCACCCCATTGGCGACATCAAGAAAATATCGGTTGATACACAGCAATCCCTCATCTACCCAAACACGCTCCCTTGGGGCGGGGTTTTTGGCACCAGCCCGGCGAACTCTCATTGGAAGAGTATCACTGATATTGGCGTGTTTCAACCAGGCTCATCTGGCAGCCCGTTTTTTGATGCGAGCAAACGGATCGTAGGGCAATTGCACGGTGGCAGCACGGCTATGGGCGATGAGTGCAAAGTCACAGGGGTCTATTTTGGTCGGTTCAACCTTTCCTGGAATCAAGGCGCTGCCCCCGAATCCAGGCTCAAAGAATGGCTCGACCCAAACAATACAGGCGCTGTAACGCAAAATGGCTATGCCCGCCCGGTGGTGCAAGGCTATTCCATTAGCGGCAACCTAAAAACCCATTGGGGTGTGCCGATGGAAGAAATTCGGGTTGAGATAGGCGGTGGCACCACTGGGTTTGTGCTGACGGATACGCTGGGGAATTTTCAATTTACAAATGTCCCTGCTGGCGGCAATTACACCATCAAACCAATCCACGACCACAACGATTTGAACGGGGTGACTACCTACGATTTGGTGCTGATTTCCAAACACATACTTGCCCTCGATTTCTTGGACTCCCCTTGGAAAATCGTAGCTGCCGACATCAACCAAAGTAGTTCTATCACTACTTTTGACATTGTGGATGCCCGCAAAGTCATCCTTGGCATCAATACAGGGTTTTCGACCAATACCTCCTGGCGTTTCCTTCCGGCATATACCATCTTCGGCGATCCCACCAACCCGTTCATGGGCGGTTTGCCTCCAGACAATATTTCTGTCAACAACCTACAAGCCAACTATTTAGGTGCAGATTTTAAAGGAATCAAAGTGGGTGATGTGAACAACACGGCCATCGGGAATTGAGTGAATGAGTGAATGAGTGAATGAGTGAGTGAGTGAGTGAGTGAGTGAGTGAGTGAGTGAGTGAGTGAGTGAGTGAGTGAGTGAGTGAGTGAGTGAGGATACGATGCCTGAATTTAAAAACCTTATTATTATGACCAAAGAAGAATTCAATGAAAAAATGCGGCAACGCACTAAGAAATTGGCTGTAGATGTAATAAATTTTGTGACAAATCTTCCACCTCACAAAGCGATGCGAGTAGTTGAATATCAACTTACCAAAGCTATAACTTCCGTTGCAGCCAATTATCGGGCATCTTGCAGGGCTCGCTCTCAAGCCGAATTTCATTCCAAAATAAGCATTGTTGTAGAAGAAGCAGATGAAAGCTTGTTTTGGCTTGAAATTATCGAAGACCTCAATATTGACAAAAGCCCGCAGATAAAATATTTACAAAATGAAGCCCTAGAAATTTTAAAAATCTGCTCAAAAGCTAGAAGCAATTCCTAATCACTCATTCACTCATTCACTCATTCACTCATTCACTCAATAAATGCAGCACACCGCAAAAGAGCGATTCCTTCAATACGTCACCATTGACACCCAAAGCGATCCGGACAGCCCCACTCAGCCCAGCACAGAAAAGCAAAAAAACCTGGGCCAAGTGCTGGTAAAAGAACTTTTGGATATGGGCATAAGCGATGCCCATTTGGACGAGTATGGCTATGTCTATGGCACGATACCCGCCAATACTGACAAAAAAGTGCCCGTTATCTGCTTTTGTTCGCACATGGACACCTCACCCGATTGCTCTGGCGAAGGCGTGAAGCCCATGATCCATACCAATTACAAAGGCCAAGATCTGGTGCTGCCCGACGACAAATCCGTAGTGATCCGCATGAACGAGCACCCAGATTTAAAAGATCAAATCGGGAAAGATATCATCACTGCAAGCGGCACCACGCTGCTAGGCGCTGACAATAAGGCAGGCTTGGCCGCCATCATGGACGCCACGCACATTCTATTGAACAACAAGCATTTAAAGCACGGAAAAATCCGAATCCTCTTCACCCCAGACGAGGAAATCGGGCGAGGTGTAGATAAAGTGGACATGAAAAAACTCGGCGCGAAATTCGGCTACACCATTGATGGTGAAACGGCTGGAAGCATTGAGAATGAAACTTTCAGCGCCGATGGAGCGGTGGTTACCATTCACGGAATTTCAGCCCACCCTGGTTTTGCAAAAGGCAAGATGGAAAACGCGCTGAAAATTGCTGCCCGCATCGTGGCAAAATTCCCGGACAAACTCAGTCCTGAGCACACCGAAGGCATGGAAGGATTTATCCACCCGGTTCATTTTGAAGGGAATCTTGAAAAAGCAACCATAAAACTGATCCTGCGCGATTTCACTGAAAGTGGACTGAAACGCCATGGAAAGACTTTGCAGCGCATCGTTGACAGTGTCATCAAATCATTCCCAAACAGCCGCGCCGAGGTAAAAATCAGCGAGCAATACCGCAACATGGGCAAGGTGCTGCGCCGCCATCCGCAGGTGGTGGCCAACGCCCTGGAAGCATTGAAACGCGCAGGGTTTGCCAACCCAATTCAAAGCAGCATTCGGGGTGGTACCGATGGTTCGAGGCTGTCGTTCATGGGTTTGCCCTGCCCCAATCTTTTTGCTGGAGAGCACGCTTTCCACTCCAAACAAGAATGGGTGTCGGTGCAAGACATGGAAAAAGCGGCGGAGACGATTGTGCATTTGGCGCAAGTATGGGAGGAAAAAGCCTGAACCGGAATATTGGACGTTGGACTAAGGACGTTGGACTTGTATCCTTTTTACTCCATAATTCCTGCACCTATCTGTTTCAAGTTGATACCATCATTTTATCATTTCATCACTTTTACCCGCCGTAGCCTTCCCGCCTGCCGAGCATTGGCGGGCAGGGGCGAAGGAGGGTATTCACAATATAAATACCATGGAAGATTTTTGGAAAAAAGCATCTGACACTGCCAAAGAAACACTTGACATAGCCGCCGAAGCCGCCGAACAAGCTGCTGCAATTGCCGCAGAAAAATTAGGTGAACTGAAAGTCACGGCCACTGAGAAATTTAACGAACTCAGCGAGAAAGCGGAAGCTTTAGCCGCCATAGCCAAAGCCGAAGCCGCCGAAAAATTCGCCGAAGCCCAAGCTGCGAAGGAAAAAATAGCCGCCCATGGAGGTGATGCCTTGGACTATATCAGTGAAAAAGCCAAAGCAATGGTAGGCGACGTGCAGGAAAGCGCCAATGAAGTAGCCGAAGAAGGCAAAGATTTTTGGCAAAAAGCGAAGGATTACGTCTCAGGCAGCGAAGAGAAAAAAGATGACACGCCTGCGTAAATTTGGTTCAAGGCGAACAAACTAAGAGGCCGTTCTGCAATATTGCAGAACGGCCTCTTGTATTTGTATTAATTAATAATTTCTACATCAAACTCACCATCCTTGAAGTACAGCTTTGAGGGGAAATGAACGGCTCCAGACACTGAAAAATCCTTTTTTAAATGGACATTGAACCTACCCTTTACTCTTTTACTAAGGGTATCTATTTCAGTGATTTCTATGTTGTTATCAGGCTCCGTATCATCAACACTCCAATTTGCTGAAACTACATCAATGTCAATTTTTGAAAATGTGCAGGAAGCCTTATCTTGAAGAAGATTCGAAGTGGAAAAAAGTGGAAATTTTCCAACTTTTTTGGGTGCCTCAAAATAAATGCCTTCTGCAAGAAGAAAGGAGGTATCTCCATTGGTTAAAGCATAGGCGGAATATGTGTTTCCTGAAATACTCATGTGATTTGGCATTGTATTGAATAGTCGAACCTCTCCGGATGCTTTCCAGTCCCGGCAAGTTTTGATGGCTTTTATAAAGCCGTGTTCCATTATCCCAGGATGAAAGATCCAAATCGTGTCTTCACAAGTAAGTGGTTTCTCTTCCGGTGGTAACGGTTCCAAGTTGTGGCAGCCAGACCATAGAAAATAACCCACGGTTAATACGGCAATAATCAGTAGTTTCATGTTGTGTAATTATTTAAAGTTGAAAAAATCAGTTTGTGGCAGAGGCCTCGGAGTTCTTCGAAAAACTCCGAGGTCTCCACCCTGCCCCCCATTTATTTCACCGGTAGCCAAAACGAAACCCGGGTACCTTTCCCTGGCTCGGATGTAATTTTCAATTCACCGCCGATGTCATGGGCCCGTTTGTTCATGCTACCGAGTCCTACCCCTGAGCTGCCTTTTTCTTCAACATCAAAGCCAATACCGTTGTCAGCGACCAAAAGCGTCAATTTTTCCGCGTCGGCCAAAAGACTGATGTCCATTTGGGTGCATTCACTGTGCTTCATGGCGTTGTTGATGGCCTCCTTGAAAATGAGGTAGGTATTGCGACGAGACTCAATATCGAGTTCCATCACAGGGAGATTGCGCGGAATATTGAGTTGATAATCAATGTCTTTTGCGTCCAGGAATTTTTGCGCGTACTCGCGCATACGGTCGGCAATATCATTCAAATAGTCTGGGTGAGGCTTCACCGCCCAAATGAGGTCACTGATGCTTTCGAGGGTACTTTGGGCGCTCTTGCTGATCTGTTCGAGCAGGGGGGCGGCTTCAGGTACCTTATGGGCAAATTGCTGATGCGCTACCTTGCTTAGGATGCGGATTCCCGACATGGAAGCTGCGATGTCGTCGTGCAAATCCCGCGCTATACGGTCTTTTACCTTCTGTTCGGCAGCCTGAACAGCGAGCAGGTTTTCTTGCTGCTCCATGGAGAGTTTAAGTTGCAGCACATGTCGGTCGCTGTCCACAAAGCCGTGCCAACGAATGAATGCAACGGCAAAAACCCCGGCCTCCAAAATAAATCCCCACATCACCGCATATTGAATAAACGGATAGTTGGGTAGGACGTTGATGTTCCGCAACAGATTGAGAATGAAGGCAAAAGCGAGCGGCAAAAATGCAAAAACAACAATCCTCGCGCGGATGTTTGTTCGGAAATTCCGGACGATCACTATAACCGAAATGATCGTAATCACCAAAATGGAAAGCATGGCTGCCGTAAAGATCACCTGCATCAGCGGGCCGTGTTCGTATTTGACCAATATGCCAAAAACTCCCGTTAGGACGAACATTGCCACCAAGTACCATTTCGTAACGCGATCAAGCCATTTGTCCAATTCCCACAATCGAATGAAGTAGCGGTAAAATAGCCCGTAAGTCGCCACCATCAGGAAGGAAATGCCGTGGCGTTGCATCACGGGGAATAAATTGATGACAGCCGAGTGATTGTATGCTTCGCGCAAGAGTACCACGGCCACATAAGCCAAATAGAACAGGTACATCGGGTCGCGATACATGATATAGAGCTGGAGTGCGAACAAGATGGAGACGAGCATCACCCCCAAAAACAAACCAAAAAGCAATACATTTTGGCGGCTCTTTAGGGCAAAATGATCGGGCGAGTGCAGGCTCAGGCCGAGGTACATGGAGCCCACTTCGTTGGAGGCCTTTGCCCAAAACTTGTTTTCGCCTGGCTGCATCAAAACAGCAATGTAGTAGCCATTGGAAAGCGCAAAGCGCGAGTCGTCGTAAAAGGCCGCACCCACGTCGCCATATTTCTGAAAAGTGCCATCCGGTTTTTGTTGCAAAAGCGAGAAGGCGTCAAAGTTCTTGCGGTTGAGCCAGAGGATCAAGGTCTTGTGGTTGGGCAGCTCATTCTTTACGGTGAACGATAGCCACCAAGCGCTGGCATCTGCTCCAAAACTTAGGTAAGGGGTTTTAGACAAGACGAATTGGGCCGCAACAGCCTCACTGCGAACACTGTCGAAAGTGTAAACATGCGCAGAATCTCGAAGCAATTTCGGCGTGACAAGCACATTGGAAAAGTCGGGCCGCACGACTGTCTCCTCTTGCGAAAAGGCAAGGGACGGCAACAGCGACAGCAGCCACAGCACAGCGGGGAGTAATCGGTTTTTATGCCGGGTCGGGGAACCGTTCATAGCGTTGTATTAAAGAAATGAAGTCGCGCCGAAGGACAGGGATTAAAAAAGAATAAGGGCAAACGTAAAAGATTAGATTTGGCTGATTGTCAAAATTTCATAAGATTTTTTTTGTAAGTGCCGAGACCGAATTAATTGATAAAATGAAACGAAGGGATTTTCTCGGCACTTAACAGAAAACTGTGCCAAGATATGCTATTCCTGCACAGATTTTCAATCTCATTGCCTCCATTTTAGCAAGAAAGTCCTAATTGGGCTATTGTTACTATTCAAAATCAGTACATTTTTACCAGTCTGTAGTCGTATTGCCGACATATCCCTGGCCTCTTCAGGTGCCCAAAAACCCGCGCTCCAATTAGGCACAAATTTAAATCCCCCTTTTCCATCGCCTGCCAAGAGGCAACCATTGGATGCATCTTGACGGTACGTTTCAATGTCGGCACCGTAGTCGTTCCCTATGGTGAGCAAGTCCGTTTTCCCGTCGCCTGTAAAATCTGCTGCGAGGATGCGGTAAACGGGGGCCATTTGTGTTTCGAGCGGTAATTTATGTACGATGAAGTGAAGCTCTCCCCTACCCATTCCTTTTGAGGGGGAAATAACGTTCTCGAACCATTGCGTTTCAAGCGTTTGTGCGTCAAGGCAAATCCCACTGAGCAGGTCTTTTTCTGAAAAAATATCCGTCACTGTTGCGTTGGAATATGGCGTATGTCGGGGAAATTTCTTTTTCACGGAGGGAATTTGCGAAGCCAAAAGGTCGCGCTGTGCCACGGGATAGTACGCTCCCTCCCAAGGGGTGCAAAGCAATGGGTCGAGGCTGCCGTTGTGGT
>JACMMM010000348.1 GCA_014379065.1 Saprospiraceae bacterium | reverse complement strand
GGCAATTTCAGTTTGTTCCCAGCGGCCATTTCGACTTGCTGGGAGAAATCCACGAGTTGCTCGAAATGCTCCAAAATATGGAGTCTGATCACGAAAACAAGATTGTAAAAGGCCGGGGTTTGCTGCGCGAAGACCTGTATTTCAGCCTGTTGGCAAAACGCCAGGCGCTGTCCAACCAAATTGCCGAAGACCAAAAACGCCGCCGCCCCTATACCGACATACGGGAATCGGTGGTGCGTTTCACCTACGCATGTTTGCTGGGCGCGGAGATATTCACCGATACTGACGAGCGTGGGCGGGGCAATTCGTTTTACCACCTCGCTTTGGAATATCTGCTGCCGGGGCTGTTGGTGTCGCCCACTTCGGTAGGTGGCGCGGACCTGCGCTGGTTCACGCTCGATGCCATGGGCGAGGTGGTGGAACACCCCGATTGTGCTACCTACAAGTTTGACGTACGGGCCATTGTGGAAAAAATCGTGCGTGATCACGCGGGACAAGCGGGATGGCTTCAAGTGCAGCCCAATATCAAACAGAGCGTGTACCTGAGTTTTATAGCCGACACGCAGGCCGAATGGGAGGCGGTAAATAACAGCCTCGCCCACACCGATTTCCGCCGCATGGAAAGTTTGGATGCAAGGCGCAGGCTTATCTCCTGTCTCCGCCGTTGGCGTATCGCGTATCGCGCTTTCCCTGAAAGGTCAGGACAAGATTTTCAGGACAACTGCATTCGTGAAATCTCTGGTGACGGCTTGTTGGGGTGGCTGAATTTCGACGCGACAGGCCAATTGGCTACGCTACCCGACAGCCTTGCTCTAGGCTACGACGCACAGGCGGAATTGCGCGAATTGCTTTCGGAATCAACGCATTACACCGAAGAGGATTTGCGGAGGACGATTTCGGAGAATATTTTTCAAAAACAAATCCTGCCCGAATACGAGGCGATTAGAACAGGCGACGAGCGCCAGCGTATTGCCTGTTCCCGGCTTTTACGCGCGGCGCTTTGCGCTTACAAACTTCAGCAAGAACCACGTTTTTTGGATTTTGTGTGGGGGGAACTAACGGAAGAAATCAAGCTCCGTTGGGTAGACGTGACGGACGCAGGCGAAGCGGTGGCTTACAGACCAATACCCGGCTTCGATCCGCTCCTTGTTCTGGGCGAATTAAATGAAGCTTTGCCCAAGAGATTCAGGGCCTTCGAACTCCGCGAACGCGTGGCTATGCGCCGTTTCCGCGATACGATGGCGCGTTATTTCCATGAAATCAGCGAATTCCGTCACGAAAACCGTTTGCCCGAACGACAGGTGGTGGTAGAGATTATCCGAAAAATGAAGGGGCTTTATCACTATTTTCCACAGGCGGAGTTCCTAAAACTTCCTGTGGATGAGTTGCACGGGCGCGGCCGGGTTCGCTGGCACTCCATGATGCTGGGCTTTTTTCCAACCACAGAGAATCACTACGAGAACAGCTATTTCAACTTTGAATACAAGTTTGAGCGATACGAATTGAAACGCCTTTTGGACAACCAATTCGGCGAAATGCAGCGCGTGCTCCGCGAGATTGGGGAACTTTAATAATTCCTACTTCTCTTTCCTGCGGAGCAGCATCATACTGTTATTAGGCACCCTTAGGACAACCTCATAGGAATCCAAAATTGGATTCGCATCTTCCTGATTGAGGGCATAATAAAATTCATGTTGCCGGGTGGCCGGCCGGACTTCGTGCCAGGGTGCAAGTTTGGCAACATGATTATAACCGCGCGGGTCGCGCTCCACGTGATACACAAATGAGTTTTGTAGCAACCAATGACTGTCCAAAGAGAATGGCTCAGGGTGTCCTTCGGCTTGTTGTGCTTTTTTTAGGACGTCAAAAACGAGGTATGTGAACTCGTCATGCCACCATTCGCTCGTTCTGCGCAGATTGGTATTTTGCACGATATTGAGGAGCAATAATGTCAGTATTGGTACCATAAAAACCCATGTCCATCGCTTGGCGTGTTCCCACATCCAAGCCGCTGCCGTGCCAAGGGATAGCGCAAAAAGCGGCCAATAGTGCAGCGCGAATCTTGGCTGCAGGTAGGGCGTATGGGTTAATTGTACTTGCAAAATATTGGTCATCAAAACGCCTGCAAACAAGGCGATAAGGAATAAACGTGGGTCAGCGGCGAAACGACCTTGTACTAAGGCACTCCGCCAAATTGCCACAGCAAAGATGCCCAGCGTGAAAATGACCGCTAACCAGCTAAGCCAAATATCCGTCTCGGGGCCCAGGTAGGCATTGCCATGGGTAGCGGCTTGGATGGACAACCGGATGGACTCAAAGAAAGAGTCAATCGCCCGCCCATTTTGCACTTCTGAATGCTGGCTCAACCTTTTTAAGGGCGTGTACCACAGCCCGCCCAAAATACCCAGCGTAAAGATTGCTGCTTTCGAATTTTGCCAAAAACTTGAAATCGAGGTACTGGCCTGCCAACTGCAAAACAACAGGAGGGCCACAAAGGGTACAAAAAACACCATTTGCGTGAAATTGGCATACACCGCCAAGCCTGCAAAAATGACTGCGGGGAGCAGGCTTTCCGAACGACTTTCTTTCAAAAAACGCCAGGCTTGCCAAATGGCCGCGAGCATTAATCCCAATCCAAGGGAATAACCACGAGCAAGGGAGAAAAACTCAAGCATAAACGGCTGTCCTAAAAGTAGGATAAATGCGAACATACGCACCCATAGTTGCGACGAGATTTGGCGGCTAATAAGCAAGCCCGCCCAGGCATAGACAAATGCACCCAGCATCGCGGGAATCCTGAAGATAAATGGATGCCATCCAAAAACTTCCGTCAAGACTTTGACAAGCAGGGTATGGAGAATGTGGTTGTTTGGGGTTGCATCGAAATTATAAAATAGCGTGTCAATGGCAGATCGTGGCACATGGGAAATAGCGGTCGAATTTTCGTCCACTGTTATCGGGATGAGCCATGCCCGAAGTATCACATAGATGCCGAAAGCAGCGGCTATCCCGCCCAGGAGTAGGTTCGTTTTTCGATTCATGGAGGCAAATATCTGTGTATTTAGTGTTAATTAGGGATGAAAAAAAACCGCCCGCAGCAGTGCCACGGACGGTTTGTATTTTTACTAAACGTCTCTATTCCTATTTACTCTGAGCCGTCGTTGCGCCCGCGTGTGACAGCAAATTCGCCTACTTTTTTGCCGTGTACAAGCCCATTCTCACTATCGAAACGATAGTGTATGCAACCATACACCCGGGAGTCGGCGGCTTCTTGTGCCCAACCCCGCAACTCAGTTTCATGGCTGGGGAACAGATAAGAAAGAACCTCGGCTGCAGCACTGGAGAAGGTAGAGTGCCCCGAAGCATAGGCAGGAAAATTGGGGATACCCGTGCCTGTGGTGATGCTCGGGTCGGCCTCGGTGGGTCGTGGCAACAGATAATAGAATATTGCTTCCCAACATACGATACCAGCATCCTCCATTGCAGTGTTCACTAAAGCCATCGCACGGGCGGAGCGGATTTCGTTGAACTGGTTGTCGTAAATCAAATTGGATGCCCGGCGGCTCCAGTGACCCGGCGGAGTGTAAGTGCCAGCACCATCCGACCAAAATGTGGTGATCCGTTGCTGTTCCCGGGTGCGGTTTTTGGAATACCCACGGAGCTCTTCAAGGGCAGCCTCAAACTCTGCTGTGCCGGGTTTTGGCGGAGCAGCTGGGCGGATGGTGGCTTTTGTTGCGTCGGTAAAATTCCAAGGCTTCACATTGCCGAATGCCGGGAGCATGGGCGGACGCACTGGAATATCAAGGCTATGCCATTGGGTCGTGAACCCTCGTGCGGTTGCACTGTCACGTTGTGCCTGAAGGCCTGCTTGGTTGTTTGCCGCACCCATTTTGTCTTTTTTGGCCCATTCGTTGATGACGTTCAGGGCAATAACCCGCCCCAGCGAATCGCCAACGGATAGATCACTTTGCACATTGGCACCTGCCCAAAGGCGGCTGTTTTTGTGCTCTTCAGCTTTTGCAGTCACATTTGCCACTTCACGCGGGAAAATGAACTTTAGGATTTCACGAGAAGCGGCGGCCACCACGGCATCTTCGGAAGGGTAGGAGGGAAGGTCGTTAGCAGGGATAATCGGTTGGATGTCCGTCGCATTTTTGTAGGGCGCCAAGCGGTTGTGTTGGAATTTACGCTTCCAGCAGGTCACCAAAGCATCGTATTGTGCTACCGCCAACAATGCGAACATCCGCGAAGCTACAGGTGGATTGGCAAAAGGTACCCGAGGGTATTTGTCTGGATTCGCGGGATCGAACACGAGCGCTGGATAAACCGGGTTGCCCGTGGTGTCGTAAACGTAGTTTGGTGGCACATTGTAGGTGGCAGCCAATTCGCGGGCAATTTCATGCCAGCGGAGTACGCCATTGCCACCCCACCATACCGCAAGGTCTTTCTCTTCCGCTGTGGCTGCAGCCATTTTTGACTTCAGGTTACCCAGTTCGGTCAAATAGGCCGCAGATCCTGCAGCATCGGGTGTCGGAACGGCCGTCTTATTGCTGTCAATGGTCAAATAGGTTTTCCAATTGCCGCCATTTGCGTCAAGGCTAGTTTCGGCGTAGGGATCGTAAGGAAGGTTTTCTGGTGGGGTTTTGTCGCACTGACTGAAGGCGAACATCAGACCGAGTGATATGGCCAAGAGATAGGAGATATTTATCTTTTTCATTGAGAATGAATTTGAATGATGAAGGTGGGATATCAGGAAATTGGGATATTGAGATATTGGGATATTTTACTAATTGCTGGGTTTTAAAATATCCAGATATCAGAATATCTCAATTTCTTAATATCTTCAATCTTGCTTTCCGACTTCTTCTGTTCCTTTTTTATTGATATCCAAGAAATAGGTGGCCCCGGCGGTCCAGGTCAAAGCCTCGCCGACGTTGCGACCGCTCAGCACTTGACTTACGGCAGCAAATATTCCCAAACGCTTGGTGACAAAATATTTAGCAAAAACGCCTGCTTGCGCAGCGGCCATTTTGTTGCTGGCCTGTGGGGCTTCGTTGTAGCGAATATCGTCGCCAGAAAGGCCCGTAAATGATTCGTACCAAACTTCGGCCTGATAGCGAGGCTTGATAAAGCCAAGGCGAGCCGAATAATCAAACACGTTTGGCACAGGCATTTCGTCGCTGTAAATCAACTCATTGTTAAAAATGTAGCTGTTGTGGTCGAGCGTTGTGTTGCTCCGCCAAGTATGGCCACCTTGCGCGGTCACATACAGTCCAAAGTTCGCAGTGTAGTTGAGGATAGCGCGAAGGGAAGCCGTTTTGCTGTGCAAACCGATGCTGAATGGCAGCAAATCAGGCGTGTAATTGCTCGCTGGCGTAGAAAGGCCCCCCGTGGCTTGTAATTTGAATGCGCCGCCAAGGCCCTCCATTTCAAATGCTTGGTATTTAAGGAAAACCATGAGGTCTTGAATACCTTTTTGTGGCGTGATGTAACTCACGCTCGCGCTTGTCCAAACATACGGCAGACCTAGCATTACGTTCAGGTTTTTGGTGATGCCGTAGTTGCCCATGAGCATAGCACTTTGGGTGGTCAATGAGCCGAGGTTTATGTTAGAGCGTTTTGTTTCGCCCTGCCAGTAGTCCTCCCATTTGCTGTTGGAGTACTGGCCAAGGATACAAAGTTGGCCTTGTGGCATCATGATCCCGTCATTGGGGGATTGAGCCAAGGCTGTTCCGCTTAAAAGCAGGAACATAGAAAGATAGAAGTGTCGCATGAGCGGTGGGTTTTGTTCAAAAAAATTTGCCCACAAACGTAGAGCCACGCTTGCGATTTCAACCTTAGAAAAGGATTAGAATTACCTTTGCACGATGAAGATAAATGCTCCCAACGCCCCCAAGCCTGTCGGCCTGTACCCCCACGCTCGTCGTGCAGGCAATCTGTTGTTCCTTTCTGGCATCGGCCCGCGCGACCCGGAGACAGACGGGATCCCTGGTTTAGCCCGTTCACCCTCAGGAAATTACACCGACTTTGATTTCGAGGCTCAGGTACATGCTGTGTTCCGAAACGTCCGAATCGTACTCGAAGCCAGTGGCGCGAAATGGGAAGACCTTGTGGACGTGACCGTTTTTCTTGTGAATATGGAGCGCGATTTCCACACGTTTAACCGGATTTACGCCGAATATTTTATGGACAACCAACCCTGCCGCACCACCGTGGGCATTGATCGCCTGCCTACACCAATCGCCATAGAGTTGAAATGCGTTGCGGTGATAACAGGATAAAGTTGTACAATAGTGACTAAAAAGCGATGCAAGCGAATGGTTTTCAACCAGCTGGCCATACACTTTTTTTTATTTTTCTAACAAGCAAGATATTCTTACATACCTTTGCCCCGTTCACTGAGTATCGCAACCCAAAGGCAAGCCATTCTTACCCGGCATTTTTTTGTTCGAAGATGATTTTGCTGCACCAAGTCGATGCTCGATTTTTTTTCATTTTTTTCATTTTTTCGCAATGAACATCTTCGTAGCAAAATTAAACTACGACACCATCGAGGACGATCTCCGCGCTGCTTTCGAGCAATTCGGCGAAGTCTCTTCGTGCTCTATCGCCCACGACAAAATGACCGGCCGCTCCAAAGGCTTCGGTTTTGTTGAAATGGACAACGATGAAGAGGCCGAAAAAGCCATTGACGCACTCAACGAAACTGATCTGGATGGCCGCACCATTGTGGTCAAAAAAGCAGAACCTCGCGAATCGCGTGATTCTCGTGGCGGTGGCGGCGGTGGTCGTGGTGGTTACGGCGGCGGCGGTGGC
>JACMMM010000347.1 GCA_014379065.1 Saprospiraceae bacterium | reverse complement strand
TTGATGAAACTCCGCTTGGAACGCGGGATCATCCTGCGCCACTGCATACGCGGCTTTAAGTTCATCAAGGTTTGCCATCAGGGTTTCTGGCACGAAAGAACCGCCAAAATCGCCCCAATGTCCACCAGCATCCGGGTAAGAAAAGTAATTCATTTGATCCATAAATGTTTCAGCCACGAATTCCACGAATTTGCACGAATCAATTTTAGTGGAAATTTGTGCAATTCGTGGCTCAAATTAACCCTTTATAATCTTCCCGCTTCTCACCACGCCACCTGTTTGCACCCGCCAAAAATACACCTCTGCCCCCAACATCACCGAAGCCGGAATTTCCAGCGCATGACTACCTTTTTCCAACTTTAATTCATTGTCCCAGAGCAGTTTCCCTGTGCCGTCAAAGACTTCAAGGCGAATGTTTTCCGCTTGCAAAAGTTGAATGGGCAACGTCGCGCCGGCCGTCGTAGGATTGGGCTGCGGAATAAAAATCTGCGCTGTTTTACTCGTACTGTTTTTAGAAAAAACGATTTTCAAGGGTCTGGCGACACCATCTAATTCGTATGCTTCTGGGTACAACCTCGGTTTTTCATCGGTTTTGAAGACCTTAGAAAGTTGAATGTCGGCGCGGGCTTTGATGCGCAGCCGAAACAATTCGGCGCTCGGGGCCATACGCGTAGACTGAGCCTCCGACCAACTCAAAGTAAGCCGCCCTGCTTGGGGTTGCGCCCAATTGTTCTGGTCAAAATCCGGCAATGTGGAAGATTCAATGCCTTCAATATCAATCAATTCTGGGTCGAAGTCAAGGCTGAGTTGCAGTCCGAGCCAATGGGCGTTTTCTGTGCTATGGATTGGAATTTCATAGGTTTCGCCTGTTTTCAACTCAAGATCGGGAAGGGCCAGGAAACTGGCGCGGCGGCTTTCGACAGGCGGCGGGGTAGAGGCATTGGCTACGGCAGTATTGTTTACGTCTCCTACTTTGATACTGGCAAAATTAAACTCACTTGGAATGCCTGTCCAATGCTGCTGCACAACAGTCTCTGGAAAAACCGTTTGAAAAGGATTTTGGGTATTGGGAAACTGAAAATCTTTGTCCACAAATCGCCAAGAGGTATTGTTGGGGAAATCAGTATAAATGCCAAGAATGAGCCTGCGAATCTCGACAATATCAAACGTAGTAATGCTGCCGCTTTTATTCGCGTCGGCAGCAATCATTTTATTTGGTGAGTTCAATGGTTCTATGGCCAGAATGTGCTTGGACATCAACACCAAATCATAGGTCGTCACGCCATTGAGTGGGTTATCGTTTTTTGAGGGTGTTAATTTTATAGCCGAGTTCAAAGGGATAAAATAAAATATTGCGCAACCATTCCCTAATGAATCAATCAGATTAAAGGGCGGTGAAAAAACGGGGGTTACTTCCAATTTATAGCGCATTTCTTCGACTCCATCTAGTCCTTCGGTTCTTGCGCAAGCAATTATGTTCTTACAACCACAACAGTTATCAGTAGGACAGAAGCCTGTCCCATCCTGAATGATAACATAAGTAGTGCACTGGCTTACCAACCCTGCTTTATCCTTGCCCCATACCTCTACTCCTTGTGCCCCCAGTTCGCAACAATCAAATGTTACTAATTCTTGAGTATTACCTTGATCATCTAAGGGAAAGCCAACGCCCGTCCCAGATTTACGAACAGCCAATTCTATCAAATTTGACGGGGTAATGTTGTCATTTGTGCTTTCGACAAAATCACTTGCCCACAAGGAAATATTGCCAGTTGGTAATAGGTTCACTGTTGGCAAAGTGGCACATGTCACCACCGGCGGCGCACAATCCTTCAGCTCAAAACCATATTCACAAAACCGCTCTACCCCACCCTGCTCGAGCCGCCATAGAATATGGTGTTTTCCAAGGGGGAGTTTTGGAACGGAATAGTTCAGGTTTTCGATGCCCGTAGTCCATTTCAATTTGGCGACAACTGAGTCAGCGAAATGAGTTGTTTCCAATCCAAACCGGTATTTCATCGAATCAGGCAAGCCCGTGCGGTGATCGAATGCAATGGTGTCGCCAAGGGCGTAGTTGAGGCTTAAAATGTTGTTGTACAAGACTTTACCAGAAAGTGTGGCATTGCTGCGTATTACCGTCTCCGCAGTATCGTTGCCATCGAGGTCGAGTAAAAGCGTGTATTCCACCAAAATGTTCTGGCCACCACAACTGTCTAGTGCCACGATACTTAGATCAACATCGCCCTCAGGAAGGTCAGAGAGCATCAGGCTGGGATTCCAGGTGTACGGTGCGGCTTTCCAATAAAGCGCGTCATTGATGGAGTAGTCGCAAAAAAGAGATGCAACCGTGGGACAAGTGGAATAGTAGGGGCATTGGGCCAAAGTACAATTCGCCAAAAGGAATGCAGCGAAAAGCAGAAGATTTTTCATGGCGGGATTAGGATATTGGGAAATTAAATATTGGGATATTTAGCTACAATTACAATGCCGGGGATGCTCGTGGGCCAGAATGTGACAGTTCCAAAAAAGATGAGGGTGTCTTCCCACTTGTAAGACACCCTCATAAATCGCAAGGCTCAATTTTTCTCGCAATACCTTTCAAGTATCCATTTTTACTGCTGCAAAACCTTAAGAACCCTCGTTCCCATTTTAGTTTTTATGTGCAGAAAATAGATTCCTTTGCTACGTTCATCATTTTTGAAAGAGGCCAGTCTTTCACCTTCATTTAACTGAATGGTTCCTTTCAGAACGCCTTGAACGTCAAACAGATTCAACTCAATTGCTCCCATGTTTTGACCTGATAATTCGACCTTAAAATCGCCATTAGAGGGATTAGGGGAGATGATCGTTTTGAAAGCCACCGGAAGTTCGTCTGTTCCAACGAGTAGCGTAATCGAAACGGACTTTTGAACAGTCTGGCATTGGTTGCTTGCGGTCAATTTCACCGTATAAGTCCCGGGCGCAGCATAATGGTGGGTTGGATCCTCCTCCGTGCTCGTGTTGCCGTCGCCAAAATCCCAGAGATAAGTTACGGCATTTATGCTCGTATTGTTGAAGGTAGCTGTTTGGCCCACAGAAGTAATGCTGAAATTGGCCACAGGAAGCGAAAGCACGGTTATCGTTTGAAATGCTGTGTCTCTGCCAAAAGGGTTCGATGTTATGAGGCGAACGGTTTTGTTGCCAGCAGTGGAGTATTTGACATTATGTGGACCTACGCCCTGCGCCGTAAGCGGTTGTGCGCCAGCGCCAAAAGTCCATTGATACGTTGGAGTATTTCCCGAAGCAGGAATTGCATTGAAAGTCAAAATCTCCTGCGGGCAAGCAGTATCCGCAGAAACGGTGAGTGCCGCCGTTGGAATTTCCAGTGCCAATTTCCAGAGTTCCCTTCCAACTACGCTGTTTTGGGCAAAAAAGTAAAGATTGTCACCAATAACATGGAAATTAGAAGGGGCGGAACTACCCGCCGGATTGATGTCGGCCAACAATATAGTGCCGGAAGCGGTGCCATCTGTAATCCAAAGTTCTGAGCCAATTACGCCGTCGCTGGCTTTGAAAAACATGCGGTCATTGTGGATAAATGCATCAGAACCAATGCTGCTACCAATGAACCCGGGGAAGATATCCTTAAGCAACACGGTGCCCGAAGCAGTGCCGTCTGTGCTCCACAGTTCATCTCCATTGGTGCCGTTAAATCCGTTGAAAATCAATTTGCCATTGAGGACTCCTAAAAATCCTCCAAAAACATTTGCGCCTCCAGACGCAATGTCCTTTAGTTTTTGAGTGCCCGCTTCTGTACCATCAGTTGACCAAATTTCATTGCCCGAAGTTCCATCTTTGGCGGTGAAAAACAGCTTGTTGTTGAATACAATGAAAGCGCGCTCGCTAACATCCCCTATACCATTTCCACTATCAGGAAAAATATCTTTTACAAGCGAAGTGCCGTTTGTTGTTCCGTCAGATTTCCAAAGTTCCCGTCCATGGGTGCCATCTGATGCTACATAGAAGAAAATGTTTCCCAAAGAGATCAAATTACTTGCGCCGCCCCAGGCAAAGGGACCTGTCCAGGTATCCTTGACCAATTGAGTTCCTGCCGAGGTGCCGTCCGTTACAAAGAGTTCGGCACCATAATCAAATGAATTCCCGGAAAAGTACAATTTCCCATTATGCACATGCATATTGCCTGGGTCGCTGCTAAAAAAGCCAGGATAAACATCCACGGCCAATGCGGTGCCTGCTGCCGTACCGTCGGTTGACCAAATTTCCTGGCCGATACCGCTGCCTTCCGAGAGAAAATACAATTTTCCGTTGTATTCCGCAAATTCAGGCTTATTGTAACCATAATAAGGGCCATCGCAAGTGCCAGAACAAGCATCGCGCAGCAAAACAGTCCCGGCCTCTGTCCCATCTGATTTCCATACCTCAAATCCATTAGCAGGGTCATCGCCCCCAAAAAATAGCTGCCCATTAAAATCTGTATAAAAACCCGCAGCGCCAGTGCTTATACCTGAATTTATGTCTTTGACAAGAACTGTTCCTGCCGCTGATCCGTCAGATTTCCAGAGCTCGTCCCCCGTTACACCATCGTTTGCAACAAAAAAAAGCGTGTTCCCTATGACCAGAGATTCCGCTTCGTAATCGTCCAAGGAAGGAGCGGAGCCTGTTTGAATGTCTTTGACCAAAACAGGTTGGCAAAAAACCGCAATGAACTGAAATAATAAAACGAATGTGAAAAGTTGCTTCATAAGCGTATGTGTGTTTAAAAATTAAGGATTGAATAAAATAAATGCCTGAAGGCAGATGGTTTATAAAAAACACATAGGCACAATAGGGCACATAGTCCTGATTTTCAAAACTATATATCCTACTGTGCCTATGTGTTTTTTATAACCTCAAAATGTGTGATTACTTATGCCTTTCGTTTCGTCGCTCGAAACGCGCTTCCACTATTTCTTCTTCGGCTTAGGCGCGGCTTTCCCTTTCGGAGCAGCCTTTTTGGCATCAAAAGCCCCCGGCATTTCCTTTTCAATAATCGCCTTTACATCGGCCAATGAAAGGCTGGCGGCTTGGTCGGCGGTCATTTTTGCGCCGTCGAATGGCGGGAGTTTCAGGTTTTCTTTTTTGAAACGGATGAACGGCCCCCAACGCCCGTTTTCAATAGCAATGGTCTCTTCTGGCCAGTGCTGGATATACCGGTTGGCCTCTTTTTCTATTTTCTGTTTGATTAGATCAATGGCCTGAACCTCTGTAAGAGCGTCGAAATTGATTTTGGGCGGCACGTTCACAAACAAGTCGGCCCACTTGATAAACGGCCCAAAACGACCCTTGCCTTTTGTGATGGGCAATTCCTGATAACTTCCAAGAGGGCGATCCGCTTCTAGCCGTGCTTTTACCAATTCTACGGCGCGATCATAAGTGGTCTCAAACGGGTCTTCGCCTTTTGTCAGGCTGATAAAAGTGCTGCCGAATTTGACATACGGCCCATAGCGGCCTGTATTCACTTCAAGGATTTCGCCGTTGAACTCACCTAGTGTCCGCGGGAGTTGGAAAGACTCAAGCGCCTCGGCCAGGCTTATGGTTTCCATGCTTTGGCCGGGCCGGAGGTTGGCATAGCGGGGGGATTCTTTTT
>JACMMM010000346.1 GCA_014379065.1 Saprospiraceae bacterium | reverse complement strand
CTACATCCCCGCCGACATGCCCGAGGACGGTACGCTGTGGGAGTATTTCAGCCGTTTTTGGTATGTTGACCTTGGAGAAGTTTACACTCCCGTGGTGGTGTTCGACCAATTTGAGGAACTGTTCACGCTCTACCAGCCCGAACAACGGGCCAGTTTTATCGAGCAATTCGCGGCCATTGCCAATCGCCGCCCACCTGCTGGACTAGCCGCAGAAGCAGTGGCAGCGCCGCAGGCCAAGTTTGTATTTAGCCTACGGTCCGATTTTCTTTACCTGTTGGATGAGCTTTCGGCAGATATCCCGGCCATACTTCGCTGCCGTTTCCAACTCCGCCTACTCGACCGCGACCGTGCAAGCGATGCCATTATCCGGCCTGCTGCGATGACGGGCGAGTATGCCTCGCCAAATTTTGAATACAGTACTTCGGCTTTGGAGGGAATTTTGGGTGCATTGGGGCGGGTGAGTGAGGGCACAAGTGAGGCGGTGACTTCAAGTCACCGCCTCACTACAGAAATCGCCGCCTTCCAGTTGCAGTTGGTTTGCCGCCAATTGGAAGAAAAAATCATTCGCCAAAAACGCCCTGCTGGTTTTCAGGTCTCGCCCGATTTTTACGGTGGCACAGAGGGTATTCGCCAGATTATCGAGGAGTTTTACCACCAAGTGCTCGAAAAAATTGCCCCGACCGAGCGTGAAGTCGTGGAAAAACTCCTCGCTCGTGGCCTCATCCGCAGCGGTCGACGCATTATGATGGAAGCCTCTGCAATGCGCGAAGAGTACGGCCTGTCGCAGGTCGCGCTCGAACGACTGCATGATGAACGCCTGCTCAAACGCGAAGCGCGAAAAGGTGAAATGTACTACGAGATCAGCCATGACACGCTGATGAAGCCCGTGCTGGAGCGATTTAAAAAGATAGAGGAGGCGGAATTGTTCGCCGCTCAAAAAGCGGAAGCAGACAGGCTTCGGAAAGAAGCAGAAGCGCGAGAAAAACAATTGGCGGAGGAAACCCAGCGGGCGGAAGAGGCAGAACGATTAAAAAACGAGGCCATCCTTGCTCAGCAAGTGGCAGAAAAGGAAAAGAAGAATGCACAGAAAATGATGTTTTTGGCGATTGGGTTGGCGGGTCTGGCGAGTTTGGCAACATTGGGTGCGGGGTATATGTATGACCAGGCAGATAAAGAAAAAACGAAGGCGGAAGTGGATCGGGGTAGAGCAATGGTGAGTGATAGCTTGGCCCAGATGGCCGTAAAAGAGGCGATAGAAAAGACACGTTTAGCACAAATCAGCGATAGCCTAGCTCAAATAGATAAGGAAACAGCCTTAAAAGCATTGGATAAAGCGCGTCAAGAACAGATGAATAAATTAATGGCCGACTCAAAGTCCTTCCGCCAAGAAAAACGCTTTGTAGACGCCTTGCGAGCATATAAATCAGCATTAGATTTGACGCAAACATCTGCTGAAAAAAATAATATTGTACAGCAGATCAACCTGACCAATAAGGAGAAGAACGATGCCGATTTTGAACATAACCGCGACATCGGTTTGGCACTTAAGGAAGCTAATCAATGCATGGCGGCTATTCGTTACTTAAAAGCGGCCCTAAGAGCTAGACCCGGTGATCTAGTGGTAAAAAATTCCCTTTGGGATTGTGAAAATAACAACAACAAGAAATGAGATACCTACTGTTCCTATCTTTTTTGCTTTTAACAACTCGTGGATTAACCCAATCTCTGCCTTGCGACACTACTGCCAACTGTTGCGCTCTCCATTGTGGTGCTGATGAAAAATGCCTATGTAACTGCCTTTTTAATAGCGGACAAGCACTCCGTCAATTGGAACAATATAGCGAAGCCATGAAACGCTTTGAGGCGGTGGCGCAACTCTGCCCAGAGCGAAACGCTCGAGGAATAATTGATTCAATTTACCGGGATTACCGAATATGGCTGTATCAAGGTGGTAAGTATGCCATAGCGACGCCCTTGGGAGAACCCATAACACCATTTCAGTTCTCAAATCCCGAACCGTTTAAGAAGGGCGTGGCCATCTATTCAGAAAATGATAAGTATTTTTTTGTGGACAAGGATGGGGGGATCCTAAATCCATTACCAGGTTATGAAGGGATTATTCAAGCAGAAGGAGGTTTGTTTTATTTGAAAAAAGGAAGTCAATCAAGTTTTACTACTGAAAGTGGTCTTGATCCGACTTATTGGACAAGTGGAACTATCTCCCCTCCATTTTTTTTATCAGATTTTGGCCCTTGGAGTACATTCGACTCAATACGAATTTTCCTAGATAATGTGACACAGTATGAAAGTGT
>JACMMM010000345.1 GCA_014379065.1 Saprospiraceae bacterium | reverse complement strand
TGGCGAAAAGGCCGTACTGGAGGCGGGAAAGGCCAGTTTTTCTCGGCATGGCAAGGTGCGGGTTTTAGGTCGCTGGGCCAAAGATAGCTTGGTCGGGCAGACGGGAAAACGGATTTAGGGATTTATTTCACAATCTGACGTTGGTGGAACCGGAGTTTTTTGAACAAAAACGACTCCTACAACGCAAAAGAGATGGAAAATTGAAGGTAGAATGTCCGGGGAGTTACGAAGATGTGGAGGTGCTGGAATTGTTGGATGGAGTTAGCTTAAAATATCTACCCGGCTGGGCAAAGGATAGTGAATGGATGAATGGAAGCCGACCTGGAATCATTCCGCAAATCCGAGAACTAATAAAAGCCAGTGAAACCCGTAAGGCATTAGAATTGTTGCAAGAAGTAAATCCCTCCGCAGCTGTAATTCTGCTTGCAAAATTTACCGATGCTGAAAAAGAACATCATTTAGGTAAGTTAAATTTTCAGGCTTATACATTAACAGTACAGGAAGTCAGGGCTGGAATTTTGGCTTTGGCTGAAGATTGAAAGGCTTGGAATGAATCAAAAATCTAAAATTTTTTATCCATGGCATCCCTGCGGTTTACCTTCCCAATAACAATCGCATCATTCTACCTCTTCCTCCCCCTCGCTTGCAAACACGAGGAGCCAGGCTGCGCAACCAGTTCTTTGGAGGTAAAACTCAATGACACTTATTGGAACGCCGAAAAAGTGCAAGCCATCAAAGGCGGTCAAGGTGGGCAAATCGCTATCGGCGCAGAATATGAGGATGTTACTCGAGGCCTTTTTTTCTATCTCCCAGAATATATTTCCGTAGGGCCTTTTGAATTAAACAATGCGTTGACGGGGAGCAATTCGGGCGTGATTTTCAGACACGAAATCCAAGGAGGGCCATTCTTGGCCGAGTCGGGGACCTTAAACGTGACGCTTCACGATCTGGGAAGCAGGACGCTCGAAGGCGATTTTCATTTCGTATCTGCCAATTTTACTTTTACAGAAGGTCATTTCTGCGTTCGGTACTGAATGCCAAGTCAAGCTTATTGAAAGCGCAAGGGACTAAAGCAGATGTAACGCTCCACGAATACTCGCCAAAACCCACCACTTGATTGTTCCACCAACCCGGAAATTAGAACCCCACCACTATAGCATCCTTATGAAGGTAGTTTTGTGGCCTATCGCTTACGAACTATCCTTTCAAAGATGAAAATACCAGGCTGCTTACTTGCAACAATCTCCGTCGTCGGGCTTTTCTTGAATTGCACTCCGAACAGATTTATCCCATTAAGTTTTCAGGATTCAAAAACTTCCATACGCCCCGATTCTTTCCTCGTTATCCCGCTGAAGGGCATTCAAGTTAATTCCTTCGCATTTTCGCCGATTGAGCTGGATAAAATTTGGACAACAGGCGTAAATAACCCCAGTGAAATAGATCTTAAAACGGACAGCATTACGCCGCTTACCCAAAAATTAGGAGACTGGCCTCTCAGGGAACTTAAAGAATCCGAGTGGGCCATTGACCCCTACGAACCTGAAAAAATATGGTTTGCGCAGTTTGATTTGGGAGCAGCACAATGGAGTAAAAAAAACGGTCTGATAGCCCGTTTTCCAGATGTTAAGCCTGCTACCTGCTTTGCTTTTCAACCTAAAATGGTTTGGATAGGGACGGCCAATGGTCTTTGGCGTTTCGATCGTGCGACGGGTAAGACCGCTGCCGAACACGGCTTCCCGAATGAATGGGTGGGCAGTATTGTTGTGAGGGGCGACTCGCTCATCATCAACAACAGCAATTATTACCTTCCTGCGAATGGCCAATACGGTGAATGGCGTGCGCCTTGGGCCGATGCTTTTTGCCGACGTTTTGAGTACACGGCTTACGAACAGGGGCATACGCTTTTAGGCGGAATAGATGAAAATGGATATAACATTAGTTTCGTCTGGACCAAGGCCGGGCGTCTTTTTAAGCATGGCGATGAGTTCCGAGTGCGCTGGTCCGCTGTGCTCGAAAATGAGGTGTGGGCAAACGACGCTTGGGGCAATATCAATTCGCTCGACCTCAGCACGGGCGAAATGCACTCGTATGGGTTTAATCAAAATGAACATCCAAGGCCGGTTTCGGCCAATTCCAAGTATGTTTTTTTGACCATTTCAGACGCTTGCCTGATGCTCGAAAAGAAGACGGGTATCTTCGGGGTGCTTCCCCAAGGGGATATTCTCAATGCCCGGCAAATTGAAATGGACGACTTCAACCTTTATGTCCTGTACAACGACCGTTTTGAGATTATATCCCTTGATTGGCTATGGAAAAATGCAGCGAGCCGCGATCAACACCTGCAAAAACGAGCTTGGCGCGAGCAGATGAGAGCAGCCTTTCAAATAAATGTGCGCGGGTTTTACCCCGCTTTAGCGGCCTATGATACACTCATAGCCAAATACGGTGAGAGAAACGAGTGGCAAAACCTCATGCTGGGCAATGCCTGGAATCAAGTTGTAAGCAACCTTGGCGACCACATCAGTCCTGACACCCTCGAGATGGTTACCAAGGATATGAAAAGTGGACGCTTCACTTTGCCGCAGCAACGAGATATCGCGGCAATGATTTTTAATACTTTCGGTCAGGAAGCAAATCTCAAACAGGCAAAGCACTGGGGCAAGGAACTGATTTCGCTGTTAGATACCTCAAAGGTGGAACAGCTTCGCCAAAAAAGAAGCCTTGAACCCTCCCTGAAATCCATCCAAAGGGCCAGTTTTAGATTCGACAGCATTGGTCGTTATGCGCTTTCGCCTGATGCTCGCTTGTTTGCCGAGGCTGATATTTTGCTGGAATACTGCTACAATTCTTCGTTTTTTGCTGGAAATGTATGCTATGACATTCGATTGGCAACAGCCAAATGGGAGGAAATCATAAAGAAGCATCCCCAAAGTATGTGGGCCGACAATGCTGAGTTACAGTTGCTTGAAACAATCTGTTACGGTTGCGGCGGTGGTCCTGGCCCGGAAGAAATTCAACGCTACGCTGCTATCTTGGACAAATACCCTGATAGCGAACTGAAGCCAAATATTTGGATGGATTTGGCATGGTGGCATCTTTACGCCAACGAATACGAGGAACAAGGCGACAAAACGCATCTTGAACACCTGAAAATTGCCAAGCGTTACTTTGATTTGATACGCAACAATTTCCCAGAAGAAACACACGAAAAGGGGTTTAAAGAAATGGAGGAGCGCCTGGTGCGTGTCATGGAACGCCTGCTATGGGAAATCACCATTGCTCCAGAAAAAAAGGAAATCCAGCCGGGAGAATCGGTCAAGATGGTGGTGTCGTTCAAGAACAAGGCTGCCACCCCGCGCAATTTGCATTTTTGGGATCAGGGATATTGGCTGCTGGATTTTCAGGTTGTATACCTTTCTGAAGCGGGTTGCGAAACCGTGAATGCCCCTTTTTTTGAAGGAGAAAAACCACAGACTATGAACCCAAGCATTATAGTGAATCCTGGAAAAACGCACCGAGAAGTGATTGAACTCTCAAAAATCGCCAATAAAAGGGGCCAATGTGGGCGTTTCGACTTTTCCAAAAAAGGTATGTACGACATCTATCTCGAACTGGGCCAAGAAGCCTGGGACGACCGAACCCGAACCAGCGGTGCCCGCATTTTCGCGCAGTAAAGTTTAGAGGCTCTTTGTGGCTGCAACGAAATAACTCAAACAGCCTCTTAGCCTTCCGGCAATGGTTTTGAACGAGAAAGAATCGCCACCACTCCCCGCACCAACAAAAACTGTCCCCCCAGATACGTCACCATAATCACCAGCCTCGAACCCTCGAACGGCTGCCCAAACTTAGCCACGGCGAGAGATCCGTCTGAAGTCAGAAACAGCACGGCTCCTGCCAGTAAGGTCCAAAAAATCTGATTGGCTATCTTCCCTTTTAAATTCACCACGCTGAGAGCCATCACGCTGATGATGCCCGCATAAGCTGCCACGGGTAGTTTCATGCCTACTGGGATACCATTCCAAAGCAACATGAGCAGCAAAATCGGGAATGTCAGAAAGGGCAATATCCACCAAGGGTTTCGCTTCAAGAAGCCATTTTTGAAACTGCAAATGGAGGTAAACGCGCCAATGTAAAACAGGTGCGCCAACAAAAAAGAGGCAAGTCCTAACAGAAAAAATATTCCGCTGGAAAACATCAATAGCACATCGCCGAGGGTGGAAAGCACCAAGGCGCCCAGGACGGACTTTCGAAGAAAAGAGTACTCGTTTCGGCGGTTCGTCGCGGCGACCAGCCATGCCGCCAACAAGGGCATGAGCAGTGGCTTGGTGATGAAAGCCAAGCTGCTGTTTGCCATTGCATCTCCCAAAAGATGGAGCAGCCCGGCGGCAAAAAAGGCAATTAGTAACAGGTTTTTCATAGCCCCTCAATTTTCCGCTTCAAGCAGATCACCGTCTTGCGGATCGGGATAGAAGACCTCTACCTTTTCGGTGGTAAGCTTGCTCAAAGGAACGATGATAGCACGCTCAGAAGTCTGCAAGATTATAGAAGTGCTGTCAATAAGCACCACTTTGCCACGCTCGCCAATAATGCGGACATCGTCGCCCACGCGCACTTTGTTCTTGTTGTAATAACTTGCCAAGTAATTGGACACCAAGTCTTTAGAAGCAAGCCCATAGCCAAAAGCAAAGGCAAGCGCTCCTGCACCAATGAGCATTACAAGACTGGAGGAAATGAATTCGGTATTGATTTTGGCTTGGGTGAGGGCAGTGACGGCAACCGTAACAAACAGAAAATAGAAAACGATAGAGCCAATCATTTTGGCAGAAGCGACACCAAGCGACTGACAGAGCGTAACCACCGCTCCTTGCACCATGTCGGCCAGAAAAAGGCCCAGCATAAACACGACCGAGGCCGTGAGCAGGGAGGGCAGGTAGTTCATCAGATCGGTAAAAAGTTGGGTAATGGCCTGTACGCCCAGAGTTTCAGTGGCTGCGATGATGAAAATGAGCATCATCATGTAGTAGACAATCTTGGCGATGATGGCGGAAAGTTTGTCTTTCAACACACCTGTTCGTTGTACCAAATCAATATCGTCGAACATTTCGGCCAGACGGTCAACCCCGATTTTTGCCAACACTTTGCTCAAAATCTTACCCACCGTGCGCGACACCAACCAGCCTACAAACAAGATCGTGAGCGCCCCAATGAACTTTGGGAAAAATACCGAGAACTGTGCAATCAATTGAGCAACAGGGCCAGAAACAGGAAGAGATTCCATTATTACGAGGAAGAAGATTGTTTGCGAAAATCAGATTAGAGCGGGTCAGGCAAGGATGGGGTGGGCGGCGTTCGCCAGTCCATATTTTCATGGGCTTTTCGGCGGGCATATTTTTTCAGGCAAGGCAAGTCTTCCCCTCCCACCAGTCGTACCACGACCTGTAGCGCGTTTGGCACAAACACTTCTATGACGTTGCTAAACAACGACAAAGTGCCGACATGCTTCGAGATGCGATCCTCCAGTTCTGGAGGCAACATGGCTTCCCGCTCTGCTTGCAATTTTTTTAGGCTATTGTCCATAGCGGCCCTTATTTGTGCGCCGAAGGCAAGAGGCGCGTGATAAATCGGTTGGTATTATAATTTGGTGATTGGTTTATTTGGTGATTGGTTTATATGGGGATTTGTTGATGTGAGGATTTTTTACCCGCCGTAGCCATAGCGAAGGAGGGGGCATTTATGCTCCAATTGGTTCTGTGCCAAACATATCCTCATAAATGCCCTGCGCCTTGATTTTGGCGCGCATTATCTGCATTTTGATGGCGCTTTCAGTCTTGTTCAGCACTTCTCCAATTTCTTTGATAGACAGGTCGTCGGTGTACTTCATATCCAGAATAGCTTTGTCGCCCACCGGCAGTTTGTCCATCACTTTTTCGAGGCGGTTGGTTTCCATTTCCAGAATCACACTGTCAGGAATATTTGCGTCTGCTTCTGTGCCCATGCGGCCCATGTCTTCCGTAAAAATCAAAATGTTTTTCTTTTTCTTGCGAATCAGGTCAATGCAATAATTGTAGGTGATAGAATACACCCAAGTAGAAAAAGAAGATTGTTCGGTAAACTTCGAAAGGTTCAGCAGTACTTTGATAAACACGTCCTGCGTCGCATCGCGTGCCATTCCATGGTCAGCTAGCATGGAAATGCATTTGGCAAACACCTTGCTTGCATAGCGGCGGTAAAGCTGACTGAAATATCTCGCGTCCTGTTCCTGCAAATACAGAGCAATGAGCTGCGAGTCAGAAAGCGCGGCGGTGTTCAAAATTTTTCTCGTAGCGACTGCGGTCACTTCAGGCGGTTTTAAACAGACGAGGTCTGCGATTCAGGGCACAAAGGCACGAAAAAAACCGCAAAAAATGTGGGAAGAGACTCCGTTTTTTCAAAACCCTTAAGAAGACGTTAAGAAGTCTTGTGGGTCACATGAAGTTTCTATTAATTTTTGCCTGTTCCGAATAAATCAACTTTGCCCTTTGATGGCAAAACTTTGACCATGCTTCGTGAAATCAGAAACTACCTTTGCGCCAGAATGCAACGATTCATTACATTTCTGCTTATTTGCGGCATACTTGGCCAGGCGTCCATTCGAACCGCTTGGACGCTGCATTATCAGTTGAATCGAGCATTGTACATCGCCCAATGCGAAAACAAGGGCAAGCCCAGTCTGCATTGCGACGGGAAATGCGCCTTTAAAAAACAGATGGCAGCCCATGAGAAAAACGGTTCCAAAGCGCCGCAACTGCCAGAGAATTTTAGAGAAATCAAGGACATTCAGTTGTTTTTTGAAACCCAAAGTTTCCCTTTGTTTTCAATTGCAGAAAATGAGGAAGCAATAACATTCTCACCTTATCGCGTGTATTTGCCTGAGGCCCCAAGCTCGGGCATTTTCAGGCCTCCTATAGCCTGAAATGGCAAGCTATTTCCTGCTTTCGGCTGCGTATACCATTCGTCGCGGCGCTTGGGGCTTTACAGCTGATGTGCTGGGCCGATTGAACACCACGCATCACGATTACCATTTCGGCAACCGTATAAGCAGTTCCGTCAGAGCATTTTTTTTAAATCACGAACTCTTTTTCATGCAAATCAAATCATTTCTTTTCGCAGCCTTTTGCTTTTTTACCATAGCTGCCTGCGACCATAACCACGACGCGGATGACACCAACCCCGCTGTGCTGACCATTGATGAGCCCCTAAATAATGATCTCATTTCTGGAGAGGTACACATTGAAGGGGATGTAACGGACGAGAATCTTCATTCCATGGAAATCAAGGTCACGCAGGATTTTGATGGTGCTGAACTGTTTAAGGCTACGCCTGTAATTCACGACAAAACGGAATACCACTTTCATGAGCATTGGTTTCCTACTTTAACAGCTGAAACGGCTGTCACCCTGACCATTACGGTGGAAGACCATTTCGAGAATATTACAACCAAAACGGTGAAATTTGCGACGAAGCCATAAATATCCATGAATAGCAGAGCGGGTTATCTTGATCCGCTCTGCTTAATATTCTTAAACAATGAAATTCAAAGCATTACCTCTTGCAATCTTGGCGGCACTTTGCTTGGTCGCCTGCCAACAAAATGCCCCCAATGCCCCCAAGGCAACCCCCACGGAACAGGCCACGCCATCTGTCCAAGCAGAAACCCTACCTTGGGCCGGAGACAAAGACCTCGTGTGCGAAATGAAGGTGGATCGAACGGTTGAAGACACCGTTCATTATGGCGGGAAAATCTACGGTTTTTGCGGCCTTAGCTGCAAGGAGGATTTTCAAGCGAATCCCGCGAAGTATGTTGGGAAATAAGGTAATTCCTTTCCATTCTTAAACAAATCCATGGCCATGAAAAAAGTTTGCCTTTTCGCCCTTATCTGCCTGTTCGCAAACGAGCTCTTTGCCCAGGTTGCCGACCCGCTCGATGCCATCATCGAAGGCGAAAAAGCGGCTTGGATTCGCGCCCACCACACAGCCTCCGACCGTGACCTGCAAAACAGTGCCGACAACCGCAGCGACATCCATTATTGCCGCTTGCACTGGACTGTTGACCCGGCCATCAAGTACATCCAAGGCAAGGTGACGACGGTGTTTGAGCCTGTGGAAACGGTGGGCAGCCTCGAATTCGATTTTTCGCAGGCACTGATCATGGACAGCATCCGGTTTCACGGACAAAGCCTTTCTTTTTCCCAGAATGGCGACATCCTCACGGTGCAATTCCCTTCCCAATTGCCCGCATTTTTACCGGATTCGCTGACGTTCTTTTATCAGGGCATCCCTACCTCCACAGGATTTGGCTCATTTGAGGCGAATAACCACGGAGGTGTCCCCATTCTCTGGACGCTTTCTGAGCCTTATGGCGCCATGGAATGGTGGCCCTGCAAACAGGCGCTTAACGACAAAATAGACTCGGTGGATATTTTCATTACCCACCCGGCAGCCTACCGGGCCGCCAGCAATGGGCTTTTGCAATCCGAAACAACCGCCAATGGCTGGACCACTGCGCATTGGAAGCATCGTTACCCTATTGCTGCTTACCTCGTTTGCATGGCTGTTACGAACTACACAACCTTCACCGTGCTGGCCCCTTTTGGTGGCGACACGACGAAAATCATCAACTACGTCTATCCCGAAAGTCTCGCCGATGCCCAAACTGGCGTTGGCCAGAATGTGGCGGCACTTCAGCTTTACGACCAACTTTTTGGCCTATATCCTTTCCACGCAGAGAAATATGGGCACACCCAATTTGGCTGGGGCGGGGGCATGGAGCATCAAACGATGTCTTTTGTAGGCAACTTTAGCTTTGACCTGCTTGTACACGAACTGGCGCATCAGTGGTTTGGGGACAAAGTGACTTGCGCTTCCTGGGAAGATATTTGGCTCAATGAGGGTTTTGCTACCTATCTGACTGGCCTGTGTTACAATTACCTGGTACCACAATTCTGGGAAATTTGGAAAGCAGACCGTATCAACAAAGCCACGAGCCAGCCTGACGGTTCGGTGTGGGTAGATGACACCACCAGCGTGAGTCGGATATTCCACAGTCACCTCTCCTACGCTAAAGGCGCCTATTTGCTGCACATGCTTCGCTGGAAATGTGGCGAGAATGCTTTTTTCGCCGGGGTGCGCAATTATCTGAACGACCCTGCTCTTGCCTACGGCTATGCCCGCACTACCGACCTGAAAGCGCATTTGGAAGCATCTTCCGGGCAGGATCTCGACGAATTTATTGCGGATTGGTTTTATGGCAAGGGATTCCCGTCCTATCAAGTGGACTGGTCGAAAAACCTTTCCAATGTCGTAAAAATCACGCTCAAACAAAGCAGTTCGAACCCCTCGGTTTCTTTTTTTGAAATGCCCGTGCCGGTAAAACTGACTGATGGCCTACACGATACCACGCTTGTGCTAAACCATACGTTCAGCGGGCAGGTATTCACGGCGGCACTCAATTTTACACCAACAGAACTGATTTTTGATCCCGAATTGTGGCTTTTGAGCCGCAACAACCATGTGCAAGAAGTTTCCTCTACGGGCGAGCCATTACCCTCGCTTAGCATTGACGTTGTCCCAAACCCTGCCATGGCGAATTTCAGCATTCGTTTGAGAGCGACTGAAGTGGACAAGGCTCGGTTGACACTTTGGGCCGCAGATGGGAAATTGGTTTTGGAACAAACCGTGGACATCTTGCCCGGCCTAAACGAGATTCCAGTAGTGAGCGGCGAATTTCCTGCTGGGCGGTATTTATTGCGGCTAGAGACCAAAAAATGGCAGGCGGAGCGGGCGGTGATTTTGAACTAATGGGCAGGTTTATCGCACTACCGCCACGGGCATCCTCGGGTCGTAAGTGCCCTTGATGACGGGGCTTTGGCGGTGGCCTGTGTAATCGCGCACTTTTTCGTTTATAAAATCGAACAGTTCTTGCACCGTCACGACCTTGTCTTTGTTCACGTCGGCTTCGCCTTTGAGGCCGCGAATGAGGAAATGGCTGAAAACGCCTTGGCGCAAACCTGCGGATTCGAGCGAGGTCTCCTCGGCTTTGCTCGACATGAGGAGCGCCGTTCCGCTGACGGATTTGGAGAGGGTGGAATAGTATTTCACGAGTTCAGGCTCTGGTTCAGCAGATCGCATGGCGATTAGGCTGCCCGAATGGCAAGCATCGGCGAGGCAGAGTTTGAAACGAGCCTTGCTTTTGTTGAACGCGGCAGCGATTTCTTCGTGAACAATTTTGTTGTTGAAACCGTCAAAGTCAATGGGCAGGAAAGAGCCGTTTAGGCCATGGCCCGAAAAATAGAAAATGATGAGGTCATTCGGTCCCGCCATTCCGAAGAGTTCGTCCATACTACCCAACACGTTATCACGGGTAGCTTCCTCGTCAATGAGCACGCGCACCTGCTCGTCGGGCAATGCGCCGCCTTCGAGGCTTTTGAGGAAAGCATAAAAACGATAAGCATCGTCGTCAGTATAGCGGAGGACGGGCATGTGGTCGTAAGAAGCCACACCAACTACCAAGGCCCATACTTTTGATTTGGGCATTTCTACGGGCGGAGGGGCTGGCTTTTCTGCTACTACAACGGTTTCATAATCAGCAGGTTGATCCTTGCCCACGTATTCGCCATTGCGCCAGAAACCGTCCACCACCGTACCGTCGCGAATGCTTAAAACGCCTTTGCCAAAGAATCCGCCGGCCTGCCATTCGCCCACATAGCGGTCGCCGTTGGCGTAGTCGCAGATGCCGTAGCCGTGCGGCATTCCATTAGAGAAAGTACCGACGTATTTGGCCGCGCCTTCCTTGTACACATAAGTGCCTCTACCGCTTTTGCAATCGCCCGATACACAGCCGACTTTGCCGCTTTGCACAAGACTGTTGCCCAAAAATTCGCCCTGTTTCCACTCGCCCGTTTCTTTTGCGCCCGATTCTTTTACGAAACGGATACCTTCTCCGTCAGGGTAGTTTTCTTTGAAATTGCCAACATATTTGTCGCCGTTAGAGAAATAAAACGTGCCCTCCCCCTCAAACTTTCCATTGGAAAACCCCCCTTCATATTTGCTGCCGTCGGGGTAGGCAAAAATGCCTTGTCCGCTTTGACAATCGCCTGAAAGACAGCCTGATTGGATGTTGGTGCCATCATCGGCACGTTCTTCTTTTTTCTTGGCAATATATTCAGCGAGCACGGTTCCATTTTGATCCACAGGTTTTCCTTTAAGCCAAAGGCCGGTGCGTGTAGTGCCATCGGCGTATGTTTTAGTGCCTTTCCCGTCTGGATAACGACTCTTCCATTCGCCGCTGTATTTGCTTTTGTTGGTGTAGTAGCACACGCCCAAGCCGTGGATTTCTCCATTTTTGAAATCACCGATGTACTTGGCGCCGGAAGGGAAAATATAAGTGCCGCGCCCGTTTTTGCAATCGCCGGAAAGGCATTGGGCGTCGAGGGTTTGGAATAAAAAGAGGCTGAAAAACAGGATGGAGAAAATGCGTTGGAACATAGTTGGGCGCACCGTGGGTTTGGATTTAAAAACACGAAGAAACTAAGGGGCACTAAGGGCGATTAGCGAAGCAAGAAATCAACAGACTGCCAAAAGTCTTTTTGAATGCGGCTATTAACTTTTGGAAGGGGGATTTATTGCTTTTGGGTTTGTGGCAGTTAAGAATATCCAATATCCGACAAGGAATATCCAAGGGAATATCCAATATCCAACAAGGAATATCCAAGGGAATATCCAATATCCAACAAGGAATGTCCAATGTCCAAGTTAGCGTTAGGCGGAATTGCTCACAGTGACCTCATTGTGTTGATTTACAACTAATTCCAAGAGCAGAGCCTATTTGGACATTGGAAATTCCTTGTTGGATATTGGATATTCCCTTGGATATTGGAAATTCCTTGTTGGATATTGGATATTTTATTCCTCATCGCCCCACCACCACTTTTTCAGCCCGGCTTCTGCCTTGCCCTTGCAGATAAACCCAGTAAACCCCCGGCAGCTCGATGCGTACATCAAGATTATTCGCACCAGGAACTGGGTGATGCTGCTGGATAATCCTCCCCTGCACATCGCAAATATTGACTTGTTCCACCTCCATACCGCCCCAATACAGCGAAATAGGGCTGTCCGCACGGGCAGGATTCGGGAATACCTCGAACCCTTGTTGGGGGGCAGCATATTCTTCCACCCCGCTGAAAGGCGAGCAGGACTCGTAGGGTCTAAATTCGCAGACCACATCTTGCAACAGTTCGAAATTGGAGGCGTCGGCCAGGTTATTTACCACGATGCCACCCACGCCGGAGATGCCCGGCGCGTCATCAAAGTCGAAAGCGGGATTGAAAAGCGAAGTGAAGCCCGTGTAATCATTGAATGCACAGGTCACTTTAAAATCGGCGTCCAAGTTGATCAGGAGTGGGTCAAAGCGGTTGCCGTTTCCGCCATATCCCGTCCAGTTGGTGAAGCCCAAAATCAAAAAACTGTTTTCCTGCGGATGGCGGACGATGCGCGGGTAGTGCGAACTGCCAAGGTTATAGGTTTTCAGATTTACCAAAGATCCCGTCGGTGTAAGCGTGAGCACTGCGTACTTATTGCCCACAAAGCCGATGGTGGGAAAAGAACTGGTCGCGCACATGATGGCAAAATCGCCATTGGGTTTTTCCACCGCGCCGCTTGCGTTCTCGAATACGTCGGGTCCGCCACCTGTCACCACGCGCGACCATTGCACGACACCGTTCGCATCTGTTTTGATGATGAGGAAGTCATCATAGCCCTGAAAATTTGCCTGCAAATTGGTGGAAGAGCCTGTCACCAGCAGCCCGCCGTCGGAAGTAGGCAGTACGCCATACGCGTGGTTGGCTTGCGGAGCAGTGCCTTCGCCGAAAACCTTGTGCCACAGCACGGTGCCGTTTTTGTCCATTTTCAGAAGGTTGGCATAGAAGGTGCCACCCGTATGGATGTACGAGCCTGCTGCCACGAGGCTTTGGTCTGGCAGTTCCACGATGTCGAAAGCGCGGTCCACTTTTTGGGAATTGCCCACGGTACGCGTCCAAAGGATGTTGCCCGCCGGGCTTACTTTCATAAAATACTGGTCGGTGTAGTTGTTGTTTGTGCCAGCGTCGGTGCCCCAGGAGCCTGTTTGTCCGGCGATTACTATGTTGCCATCGGAGGCCACGATGGCTGCGTGCGCCACGTCCTGATTGTTGGTGCCACCGCCGATGCGTCGCGTCCAGACCGTATTGCCATCGCCATCCACTCGCGCCAAAAAGATGTCGTTGCGGGGGCTGGTAAAGTAAAATCCGACGGTGCTTACCAGTACAAAATCGGTTTCTGAAATTTTGAGCACACGTCCGCTCGTGTTGTTGGGTGTTTCGGTGGCTTGGTTGAACACTTTAGCCCATAACACCTTTCCTTGGCAGTCTATCCGGTAAAGGCTGGGGTAAAAAAAGTTACTGCCGACAGGGCTTTCAATCAGCCCTGAACAAACATAACCCCTGTCAGCAAGTGGCAGCACATCCAATTGAAACATGGGAGCGCCAGATTTTGATTCATAGCGCCATTGGAATGAATGCTCGTCTTGGGCGCACAATTGACAAGCAATGGCCAGCAGCAATGACGAGAGGAAGTAATGTTTGAGCATGGGAAAAAGTTGATTTTTGTTTGGCAAAAATAGGTTTTGAAAACTGCTCAAAAAACAAATCTCTACATGCGCTGTTTTTGGGCTTTATTCACCCTTGGATACTTGCAACTCACCCATTTGCAACGCTAATTTTTACCTATGCCTACTTGGCTACTCTATACCCTCATCACATTGGCCGCATACGGCGGCATGGAATTTATTGCCTGGTTCACGCACAAGTATGTGATGCACGGGTTTCTCTGGAATTGGCACGAAGACCACCATTTGCCCAAACACGAAAAAGAAGGTTTTTTTGAGAAAAACGACCGCTTTTTCCTTGTTTTTGCCATTCCAAGCATGATTTGTTATATGATTGGGGGCCTTACGCCCAATTTCTGGGTCATGTTCATCGGTGTCGGCATCTCACTTTATGGCCTCACTTATTTCCTTATCCACGACGTGTACATCCATCGCCGCTTTAGCTGGTTCAAGCAATTGGACAGCAAGTACAGTCGCGCCATTTTGCGGGCGCACGGTACGCACCATTCCAAGCGCGATAAGGAGGATGGGGAATCGTTTGGGCTACTCGTTGTAGCGCTCAAATTTTTCAGAAAACGCCCTAAACGGGAAGATGAACAGTTAATTCGGAACAACGAGGCTTGAAAATTTGCGCTCCAGTGCAAGAAGATTTTACCATAATTTTGCTACAAATTTTCGAGGAATGACACAAGCAACATTAAATGTAACAGGAGCAGAGTTCAACAGCGACTTGATTGAGCGCATTAAGTTCTTGCTCAACGGGAATATCAAGGATTTTGACTTTCAAATCCGCATCAAAACCAAAGAGTCAGGCCAAGAAATGCGCCAGCGAATTGATGAATCTATTGAAAATATTGAACGCAAGTCGAACCTTGTCGAATTCTCTCCCGAAGAATATGAGGAATTGACCCAAAAACTTTCCCAAAGATGAAACGCATCTTCTTTGAAGGTGAAGCGTACGAGCAATTAACTGATTGGGCAGAAAACAATCTTGATGTTTTTTGGAAAATTGACAGCCTTCTGCGGGATATTGGCCGTGACCCATTCAAAGGACTAGGAAAACCAGAACCATTGAAACACAAGTACAAGGGCTATTGGTCGCGCCGAATCACATCAGAACATCGCTTGATTTACAAAATGGAAAACGATGCCATCATAGTAGCGAGTTTGAAAGGGCACTACGACGATTAATCCCAAATTAAGCTGCGCTACAACTGTTCTAGCAGCCACTCCCGCTCCGTCAGCGGCTTCGCCGCGCCGATTTGTTGGCGGAGATTTTCCAATTCTTCTGTAGAAAAATGCCGTTTCCCACTTTTCCACAACATCAGTTTCGTGGTAAACTGTATGATGTTACGGTAGTTGGGCGCGTGATAGGCCAGCATTTTTTTTCGGCCTACGAACCGATCGAATGCCGTAAGGAATCCTTGTAAAAGCCGCCATTGAGATGTTTCAAAATAGATTTTCAGGAGCAGAAGTCGGGCGTTTAGATCAAGGAGCACATCATCGAAGACAAGGTCGTGTAGCAGTGTTTGGACCTGCCCGTAATCGCATTTTTGATAGTACAGTTTGGCGCTGCAAAATCGTTCGTAATGTTCACGGAATTCAGGTGAAAGCAAGGGTGAATACGTTTCGAGAAACTGTTCTACCCAATTTGTTTCACTCAATTTTAGCGCAACTGTTACAATGTTCTTGTAAGAAAAGCGACTTAAAAGTCCATTTTCAAGAAAGGTTTCCAGATCAAGTCCAAGTTTGTACAGGTCAAAGAGCTCCCGTAAAAACCCTGGGGTATCCATGTTCGAACGCTTTATACAATAGTTGATACCAAACAGCAGTACGTCACGGAGTTCTGATTTGGAGAGCCATTTTACTGCATCGGGCAATAAGTTTTTGTATGCAAAAAAATGCTCGTTCGCCATTGGCTCGGTTAAGCATTGGTAGCTGTGAAAATACAAGCGGATGAGCGGCACAGTGTCATAGCGTCCAGTAGTGCAATCTGCCAGCACAACTTCCAAATAAGGCAACTGATAATCAGCCCGGTAAATAGCCGCATGGCTGGCTGCCGAGCATGCGTTACGCAGCAGTTCCGCCACAAAAAAGTGGGCAAGCTCATCCGCCATTTCCTGCAAGTTGAGCGCTGAATCGCGGGCAGGGTTTTGGGCCAAGCGTTCTTCCTGAAGCCGGTAATGATCGAGGAAATAGCGGGCATCGCGGAGGGGTTGGGCATTCAACGTTTCTTCAGCCTTGTTCAAATAAGCCGTCGCATCAGCGGGTAGTTGGCGCTGGCGGTAAATTTTGGCAAGCGACAACCATTGCTCAGAAGGGTTGTCACGCCACGATTCATGGGCTAAAAAACCCTCTAACACACCCAAAAATTCCGACATAACCCGACGCATTTTTAAATCATCGTAAGCCTGTTTGCCATAGATCGCGGCAAAGGCGCGTTCACGCTGCAAGCTGCGTGGCGACCACTCTGAACGATTTTCTAAAAATGCATAAAGCTTTGATATTGTTGGGTTAAAATTGTGAATAGGCGAATTGATCCATTTCTTGAAACGCCGTCGCTCTGGCGGGGAAAGGGTGCTTAAAAGCGAGATAAGTTTACTTTGATGCATCGCTCAAAGGTAAATTATTGTCCATTTTTTCCGACAAAAACAAAGAAATGTTGTCTCTCTGATTTGACGCGAGCGGAGCGAATGGGGATACTTTTGTGGAGCATTTTAATCGCCCATGAAAAGTTTCTCCACTTTCCTCCTTCTTTTATTTGCCACGCTGGGCATTGCACAAGGCTGGCGGCAAACATTTGACGAGTTGCTCAATCCTGCAGCTGTGCGCCAAACGCCCGACGGTGGCGCAGTGCTCTTGGCCAATTCTATCCCAGGAGGGCCGCAGGGGAGGCAGATTGTCCTAAGCAAAACCGATCAAGACGGTCGGCTCCAATGGCAAAAAGCGTTCGGTGCAACGGGCGATGATGAGGGCCGTTCGCTCATTTTAACGGCTGGGGGGAATATCGCTGTGGCGGGCAAAATCTCGTTTGTGGCGAACAACGGCGACGCGTTGCTCGCGCTGTTCAACTTGAACGGGCAAAAACTGTGGGAACGCAACTACAATTTTGGGGTGCTCGACGATGCTAAATGCGTACGCCAGATGCCAGACGGTGGTTTTGCGCTGGCAGTGGAAGCTGATAACCAATTAAGGCTCTTGCGCACCGACGCAAATGGCATGGAGCTTTGGTCGAAGCCGTTTCCACAAACTGTTGGCTTGATAGTCAAGCATTTGGAGTTGCGCAGCGATGGAGGTTTTGTTGTCACCCTGCTGCGCAACAACTTACCCATCGGTGCGCCCGCTGCTGTGGTGGCCCAAATCAGCGCAGCAGGTGACCTGGAATTCCAAACAACCCTGCCGCATTTTTCCAATTTCGTCACCACAGATCAGGTGCGCTGCAAACCTGCCAGCGACAGCACTTTTTGGCTGATGCACCGCGACTCGGTGTACCTGCTTGATCGCGATACGACGGTGTTGAAACAGTGGCGACTCGCTGCTCCTTTTGATCTTTACTTGACGGATTTGATCCCTTCCGATGACGGTGGCTTTTTCGCATTTGGCACCAATTACTCCTTTAACGGAACGGCTTTCAGTCGCAGCTATTTTGCTCGTTTTCAAGCAGATGGTGTGGAGCTGTGGCAACGATATTTTGACGCGCCCAACTTTTTACACTCCTCCTGGGCAGCAGAACGCGCTCGCGACGGGGGATTTTTCCTGACGGGTAATTATGCCAAAAACGGTGGCCATTTCACCTACCTCCTCCGGACAGATTCGCTGGGGCAGGCTTTTACAAACGAAATCACAGGACATGTTTTTTGGGACCTAAACAACAACTGCATTGCTTCCCCCAACGAGTTTTCGTTGGCTGGCTGGCTGCTGAAAATCGAACGGCCCAATGGCGATCTTCACTATGCTACTACCGATAGCACAGGTCATTACCATGTGGAAGCCGGCATCGGGCAGCACAAGATTTCAGTGCTGCTGCCCAACGGGCTTTGGGCGGCGGTGTGCACTCAGGATGTAACATTGATGTTCGATGCGCCTTTCCAATCAGATACCGTTGATTTTCAAATAAAAAACACGGCGTTTTGCCCACTGCCCCGTGTGGATGCCGGGATAGATTACTGGCTCCATTGCGCTGAAAACACGTTTGTGCTGCGCTATTCCAACGCTGGCACTGCCACTGCCGAAAATGCGGCAGTGACGCTCACCCTTGATTCCTTGCTGACTTTGACAGGGGCTTCACAAGCTTTTAGTCAGGTAGGGCCGCATTCGTGGCGATTCCCCTTGGGCGATTTGCCGCCGTTGGCCGACAACCGTTTTTTGGTGAATATCCTAGCTGATTGCAGTGTTGAAACGCTTGACCGGACGCTTTGTGTGGAGGCGGAAATCGAACCTGACGAACCTTGCCTTTCACCACTTAGCGGGCCATTGCTCGTAGCAGAAGGCCGTTGTGAGGGCGATAGCGTTCGCTTTCGAGTGCGCAATATTGGTTTGCCAATGACGGAATCACAGTCTTATATCGTGGTAGAAGACGACCTTATGTTTTTGCCAGGACTGGGAACATTGCAACTCGCATCGGGCGAAGAACTGGTGCTGAGTTTCCCGGCCAATGGCTCAACCTGGCGGTTCGAGGTGCTGCAAGGCCCTGGCGCACCCGAATGGCAGAGCGACCCACACGTGGCAGCGGTGGTGGAGGGCTGTAGCGCAACGGGCAGTTTTTCAACGGGTTACGTCAACCAATTCAGCCTGTACGATGGGGGTTATTTCTCGGAAACCGAATGCCGTCCCGTGGTAGCAAACACGCAAGGGGAGGAAAAAACCGCCTACCCGGCAGGCTGGAACGCCGAACACCTGATCCAGGCGAACACAGATTTGGAGTACGAGCTGCACTATCAAAACAACTCGGGCGATTCCGTGCTGGTGCTTACCCTGCGCGACACACTTGACCATGCTCTGCTCGACCCAAGCTCAGTGCAGCCCGGCCCCGCGAGCCATGCCTACCAATTTGACTTGACTGGACAAGGCGTGGTGACTTTTCGATTTATGGGGGCTGCGCTCGCTGATTCGGCCCGGGCTTGGGTGAAATTCAGGGTAAGCCAGCGACCCGATTTGTCACCCGGCACTGTCATTTACAACCGCGCCTGGGCTTTTCCTGATTTTGATGCGCCGATTCCAACCAACGAAACTTTCCACACGCTGGGGTCGCCGCTGCTTTCTGGCGAAAGCAACAGCCCGAAGCCACCAAAACCATCCTTTCAAGTTTGGCCGGTGCCAACTTCGGCTGGGCTGAACATTGCATTGCGCGAGGACGGAGCATATGTTTGTCAATTGACCGATCTCACGGGGCGATTGGTTCTGGAGAAAATTTTTTCGGGGAAAATGCTCGTGCTTTCCGATCAGGAATTGCCGCCTGGGGTGTTTGCCGCCACTGTTTTTAAAGGCGGGCAGCGCGTGGGCTTGGCTCGGGTAGTAAAGTTGAATCCTTGATTTTCAATACCAAACTTTCATTTATTAATTCAAATTTCATCATGAAAAATCTCTATCAGCCGCCACAGTGTGCACTTTCAGCTAGGATCACATCGCTCGTTTTTGCAGTCCTTTTCACATTCGCCAACGCTATTCAAACGACAGCACAGGCCCTACAATGCAATATGGCTTGCAATGACCTGATTCAAATATCCGTGCCGCCCAACGGCTCTACCGAATTTTTACCTGACTATATGCTGGAAGGCGACTACAATATCTCTTGTCCGAATGCAATTTTTCAGGCGCAGGTAC
>JACMMM010000344.1 GCA_014379065.1 Saprospiraceae bacterium | reverse complement strand
TGAGGTCAATTCTAAAAGTGCATCTACATCAGCGGTAGTAGGCAACGTAGCGCCGGCGCAAGAACCTGTTCCCAGGCAACGTGTGATGCTCAAATCAGGTGCAAAATTGGCTTCTGCCAAAAAGGTATTGTCCCAAAAATTAGGGGCACCAATGTTGTTGTCTACCGTCCAATCCCAATATGGTACTGTCAGATATGCTGTCGTGTCGCTCCATTGCTTTAATTGATATTCAAAATCCTGCAATAAAACCCGGTGCCATGGAAGGTAATACTCACCGTATTGGGCTGGATGACAAGTAGCGCCATAAGTAGTATGAATATTGTCACAAATGGTTTGGTCATAGTTGTAGGTATAAGCTGCAATGACAAAGAATTGTCCGAGTTGTTTTACTATATTCATGTAATCGGTCATCTCTTTTGCCGTGAACTCTCGATAATCTTTTCGGATGGATTGTCCATTCAAGTCCATCGGCAAACTGGCGAACAGCCAGAGCGAGGTCAGAAAAAGGATATTTTTCATGGTCTTCATTTTTAGATTTAACGGTTAATAGTGGGTGTTTTGAGCGAAACGTTCTCGGTTTTGAGGGCTTCGATTTCCTTTTTCATTTCGATCAAATAGAGGGTCAACTCTTCAATTTTCTCCATTTGTTTGGCCTGCATTTGGGCTAGATCGAGACCGTTTTCCACAATTTCTTGTGCTGAGGGTACATTGGGCAGATGCTTGTTTTCCTTTACGAAAGCCTCTACTTCATGTAGAGGCTTGAGTTTGTAATCAGGTGAGAACACATAGTCCGCCCAGTTTGCGGTATTGTAAACGGCTATTTTTACCAGTTCTGTCAGAATGCCATTTTTGACATATAGATTGTAATTGCCAGGAGTAGTTGTTTCCAGAGGGCCGATCACAACTTTGCCGTTGTTTTCAATTCTCATGCGGTTGGCACCTGCAGTGTAAAAGTCTAGGCCATGCAGATTGCCGCCAGGAGTATAAGCGCGCTTGCTGCCAATTCCTTCACCAGAGGGAATTTGACCAAAATTGAGGTCCATCGAACCATTGTTGGTGTTATCGCCAATGGTTACTTTGCCATCGGGGCCAATAGACATCTTAGTTTGTTTAAGTACTTGGTCATCAGTGAGTGTCTTGGATGCAGCACCTGTACTGGCTTCTGTTGCAAAGCGAATTCTGCCGCCTACGTCTCCCCAAATAACATTGCCGCCATTGTTAGCACCATCTGAGTCGAAGGTGAAGGTACCGGGTGTTCCATTCACTTGGCTGCGCACGGCGTTAAATCCAAGATAGGAAGTTCCGTAGCCCATGCCAGTTCCGTAAGCATGGCCAATACCGAGTTTGCCTATCCCGTTACCGATGGTAGTGTTGTATCCGGGTAAAGTGGTTTTGCCGTCAGCGTGGAGGCGCATGCCTGCCCAGTGAGCGTTTTGGTGCGGAGCGATCACAAAGCCAGCGGAAGTGTTCCCGATACTTTTGTCTGCCCAAAAAATGCCTGCATCGTTGCTCAGCGAAAGATTGTTGTAGCCGTTCGTGCCAAGTTTTGGCACAAAGAAGATTCGCCGTCCTTCCGAATCGTTAATATTGACGATGGCGCTGTTGGCAGAAGCGGTAGCGTTCACATGGAGCTTGTGTCCAGGGACTGAAGTGCCAATCCCTATATTTCCATTGTCAGCACGGATCCGCATCCGTTCGGTGCCACCATTGATGCCATCCACACGAAAAACAAGGCCATCGTTGGGTGTTGTACTTCCAGAAGTGCGCACATCAATATAACCATTCTTGTTAGAAGATGGGTTGAAGAAGCTAAGCCTCATGCCATTGGCAGGTGTGCCAGGACTGGGTGCCGTTACTCCACCAAAAAACAGGTTGCCAGTCGTGACACCACTGGCATAGTCGAGCAGGATGTTGCCGCCCTTTAACTGCAGTTTTTGGGTGGGTGTAGAGGTGCCAATCCCGACGTTGGCATTTAGATCTATGGGGAAGATCGGATTGTGGCTGAGATTCCATTGCGCGGAAGCGTTTTGGGCTATCGCCAAACATGCGAAGATTGGAATGATGTGATTTAAAAACAGACGTTTCATTTTAAAAAAATTTTTGAGTGAAAAAAGGGTGTGATAAGTATTGTTTTGCCTACTCTTTTCTACGGGTTTTCAGCTTTCCCCTTGGTTTTTTAGGCGATGAAGAATTCATTGCTTGCTGCTTTCTTCATCCATCAATTGAAGTTCTTTTGCGCAAAAAGATTTTCAAAAACATAGGATGTGAATGCCACATTTGTACCTATATCGCCTTCTGTGTAAAACCTTACCCTTCGTTTGATTTTATTTGAGAAATTTTTTATAGCCTTCAAAAAAAATCCCCCGACCTGCCAAGCAGATCGGGGGGAATAAAAAATATGTTCAGAGGATTGTGCTACCATTAGCGGCCTTCCGCGCCTATTCTTTCACCACTTTACCCGTCCAAATCGGCTTCCCATCGCTCATTGCCTGCACCAGATAAATCCCCGCTAGGCTATGGCTGATTGAAAGCGTTTGGCGGATTTGGCCTGCCCCCACAGTGATTTGTTGCACCGTTCGACCCGTTAAATCCAAGATAGAAATCTGGGCTTCGGATTCCAGCGGCTGGCCAAATTCGAGCGTCAATTCCCCGCTCGTGGGGTTGGGGAACAGCGTGGCGCTCACTTGACCGGGAATATCCTTGGTGGCACTGGTGCCGATTCTGCGGATGCACACATCGTCTAAGCGCGACCAGGAGACGTAGGCTCCGTCGTTGATGTTGTAGTTGTTCCAGACACTGATAGTCAGCGTGTTGAAGTTTTGCGTGGCCGTCCAAGGCGCCGAGGTATAAGTCACCCAGTTGGTGGTCAGCACAGGCGATAGAGAGATTTCGTCGCATGTGCCGGAGCAATTCAGATAACTTCCGGGAAGACCCGTGGAGGCGCGGAAACGGAATCGCACGCTGTCTTGCACCGTATTCAGCCATTTTCCGCAAAAAGTGACTTCGTAAATGCCGCCCATGGTAAACGCGACGGGCTGCTGGATGCTTTCGCCCACCACCTGATTGCCCCACATTTGAATGGCGCCCGCTTCCTGGCAGGTATCGCCAATAATGACTTGCGGGGTATTGGTCCAAGTGGTCCAGTTGTTCACATTTCCGGGGCTGCCTAGGTTTCCGGGCACAAGTCCGGCGGTGAAATCGCCGTTCTTTACGATGTTGTCAACGCACAATTTCGGGTCGGAAACCTGTATCTGTTTGCAAAACTCACGGGTGCAGATTTGCCCGTCAATCGAAATCCGCGTTACCACCATGCAGACGAAGTAGGTTCCTCCAATCGCATAAGTATGAAATACCGTGGCATTGGCAACAGAATTGCTGTTGGGCGAACCGTCTCCCCAGAGCCACAGCACCCTGTCGCAGGTGTCGAGCGCGACGGGCGTGAATCCAACTGGGTTAGTCCCTGTGGTAGTAAATCCCGCACCAACGGCAGCGAAAAATGTAGAATCGCACAGACATCCATCGGTTAAATGATCAATCACCACTTCCATGCAAATTGTGTCACTGCACATCATGGTGGCAGAATTTGTTCCGTAGGCATCTACGACTAGACAAACGGTGTAAACGCCCGTGTTCGAGTAGGTGTGCGTCGGGTTTTGCACAAAACTCGTACCTGCATCGCCGAAACTCCAACTCCAGCTGAAGATCGTGCCGCTCACGATGGTGGACAAGTCCGTGAAAGTGACGGTGTTTCCGCTTACTGACGCGGAGAAGTTTGCAACCAATCCAATCGAATCGCAGGGATCCGTCGGCGTGTCGTGAATGACGATGTCAAAGCAAATCGTGTCGCGACACAAAGCGCCCGCATTTCCGCCGGCCACAATGAGGCAAACGACATACCCGCCGGGGCTGGAATAAGTATGCGTTGGGTTTTGCAAGTTGCTGGTGTTGGCATCGCCAAAATCCCAGCTCCAGGAAAAAATCGAGCCGCTGCCAATGGTGGAGAGGTCGGTGAATGTCACCGTGTTGCCGCTCACCGAATAAGTGAAATTGGCATTCAGCCCGAGCGTGTCGCAAGGGTCTATCGGCGTAGAGTTGTGGCAAAAAGTCTGCTTGTCATCGTACAAAACCGTCGCCAAACTCGTTGGGAAAAAGTCCTGTGGAATGTTGGGAGTTGGTTGCACCGGCTTCGTGATGGGCTGTCGCGGAATGATGATCGTTTCAGGAGAATGGTGACATTCGCTATCCGTTTGGCCAATCTTGTTGGTCTTGATAGCCAGGATGTTGTAGTCAAAAACATGGGGCTGAATGATCTCATAAGTGTGGCCCGTGATGAAGTATTCATCGCCAGCGTTTGGTTCCACGCGGTTGCCCTGTGAAGCGAAACCCATCTGGTACACCCGTGTCCAGTCCACTGAACTGCCGTTGTCGTTTATGCGCATCAGCATACACTGACCGATTTCGGGCGGATCGCTCACGCCGGGGTCTTCTGCTTTACCTGTCAGCACGAGTTTGTTGTTCGCCGCGAATTGGAAGTGCGTAGAGAGCTCCTGATCGCTGTTTTGGATGTCGTAGTTGTTGGCCCAAAACAGGTTGCCGCTGATATCGGTTTGCATCGCCAAAACTTTACGGGGCGCGCTGCCACTCGTTTCCAGCGAATAGCCCGACACCCACAGACTACCTGATGGCGGAGCAGGCGTATTGCAATTGCCTTGAATGCAAGTGCCCACATCATCCGCATTGGGCGCTATGTCGTAGGTTTTCATCCAGGATACAGAGCCCGTTGAAGCGTTCACACTGAGGATGAAAACCTCCTCATTCCCGCCTGCTACTGCCGACGTTTTTCCAGTGATGAAATATTCATTGGGCAGATTCAGACAAGCAGTTTGGAAGGTGGCAAACGCCGTTACAGAAGTCGCCGTAGCAGCAACGCCGAGGCTATACACGCGTTCCCAGAGCAAGTTGCCCGCGCAGTCGGTTTTTACCGCGTGAATGGCGGATGCCCCTGTACCCGTATTGGTTTTTGTGCCCACGAGGATAAAATTGCCCCCGCCGTCCGTTTTCACGCAAGCACTTTTTTCGTCGGTGTTGGGCGTGCCGATGCGGCGCACCCACAGTGGGTTTCCGCCTCCGTCGGTAAGCGTGAGGAGCATATTGTTGTTGCCCCCGTTGAACTCATTTCCGGCGATAATATACCCTTGGGCGCCCGCGCAGTCCGTGGCTTTATCAATCCAGGTGGCGGTTTCGCCCACGTCCTGGCCGAGTATCTTGGAGGGGTACAACAGGTTGCCAAGCGGGTCGAGTCGCACGAGTTGCATATCGCCTGCTTGGTTGAAAAGTCCGCTGGGGTGCTTGATGTTGCCACCGAGGATGAGGTAATTGCCGTTGTTGGCGATGAGGCCGCTCGCGCC
>JACMMM010000343.1 GCA_014379065.1 Saprospiraceae bacterium | reverse complement strand
CAAGTGATACCATGCTCACCGCGAAAATCAGGAAGTAAATCGTAATGCCGGTACCCCAGTTAAACTTCATGTTGTGGTGGATTTGTGTAATTGTGGATTTGTTTATTTGGGGATTCGTGTATTTGTTGATTTGTTTATTTGGGGATTTGTTTATTTGGGGATTCGGTGACTCGCCTTCGCCCTAAGCGGGCTATGGCGGGTAAATTGGACATTGGATATTGGATATTCCCTACCCTGGCCCCATGAAGTTTGTCTCCACTTCATCCACTTCTTTACCGTTGGAAATGACCTGAATGGTGATCGGTGTTTTGCGACCTTTCAGCAGGTTCTCGGGCATTTCTATGAAAAATGCTCCCTCGATTTTTTCGCCTTTTGCCAGCGCGGCTGGTGCTTTACCCACTATTTGAATCTTTGCGCCAGGTGTACTTGAGGACAATTGAATGGGCAGTTCGTGCGGCGATTTATTGACAAGAACGTAAGTGTAGAGATTCGTCAGGTTTGTGCTGTCCTTCTGCTGATAAAGTTGCCCCGGCGAACGCAGGATGATGGTTTCCACCACCCCACGCCGGGCAATGAGGAAAACATCCAGCGCGATTAACGCCAACAACACCCCTGTATATGCCCATACCCGAGGGGTAAATATCTTACGGTGGCCCGACTGGATTCCCGTCATAGAATCGTAACGTACAAGGCCGGTCGGTCGGTTGATTTTTATCATCACTGCATCGCAGGCATCCATGCAAGCCGTGCAGTTCACGCATTCTAGTTGGGTGCCATCACGGATATCAATGCCAGTGGGACAGACGTGGACGCAAAGTTTGCAGTCAATGCAATCCCCTGCTGGGGAAGGAGGAGCGTAGGTTTTCTCTTCTATTTGTGCTGTAATAGGTGCCATACCAACATCAGCCTGAATGGACTCTACCGGGTTGCGATATGCTATGGGCCTATAAGTTTCCAAGCTTTGCCGGTTGCCGTCCTCCGTCTTTTTTTTCAATTTGGCACGAGGCTCGCCGCGTACATGGTCATACGCTACCACGATGGAATCTTTCACCAGAAGTACACTCTGCAATCGCCCGTAAGGACAAATTGTAGTGCAAACTTGTTCGCGCAGCTGGGCAAACACGCTATAAAATGCAGCGCTAAAAACCAGCATAGCGGTGAAACCACCCTTATGTTGAGCCAAGGGTTCGCGTATAATTTTCAGCACCTCATCCATGCCGATCAGGTAGGCCAGGAAGAAATGGGTGAAAATCACCGCTAACCCGTAAATGATCAGGTGCTTCGTCAGCTTCTTCCGAATTTTTTCAACCCCCCAGGGGGATTTGTCCAGTCTGCGCTGCTCCCCCGCGTCACCCTCTATCCAATATTCTATTTTCCGGAAAATCATTTCCATGAATACCGTTTGCGGACAAACCCATCCGCAAAACAGCCGACCGAAGACCACCGTGAACAGTATAATGAACACGATGAACGTCAGCATGGCCAGCACGAACAAGTGAAAATCCTGCGGGGTAAAAATCAGCCCAAACAGCACGAATTTCCGCTCCAGAACATTAAACAAAAGGAACTGCTCCCCGTCCACCTTGATGAACGGAAGGGTGAGAAAGACCGCCAAAAACGCCACACTCACCCAGCCCCGCCAGCGGTAAAATTTGCCCGACGGCTGCTTGGGGTATAGCCAGATGCGCTTGCCCTCCGTATCTACCGTGGCAAGGTGGTCACGGTATTCCTCCGTGTCTTCGATCACCTTGTTTAGAAAATCCTGGTTCATGGTCACGGCAGTTTTAAGGAGACTGACTACAGTCACTCAGCTCACGGATCAGATTACTTTACGATCAGGGTTGTAGAGTCTGTCGCAGCCTCTTTCCAAATTTCCCCCTGGGGCGCTTTAGGATTGGGCGGGTTGGTTCCTTTCAAAGTAAGAATATAACTCGCCACCTTCTGTATGTCAATTGGCTTCAACTGTGCCGACCAGGAAATCATGCCCTTGTCAGGTACGCCGTACTTGATGGTTTTAAAGACGTTTTTCATCCCACCCCCGTGTATCCATTGCTCATCTGTGAAGTTTGGGCCAACCGTACCTTCTCCTTTTTGACCATGGCAGGCAGCGCAGGCATTTTTGAAAATCAGCTCGCCTTCCCCGAGCGCCCCCGAATCGGTCAAGGCAATCACATTGGATTCGTCTACCGCATTGGCCTTGCCCGCCAGCGCGATGGCCATTTCCTTTTTGGCAGATTCAACTTCTTGTTTGTACTCCTCTAGCTGATTTGGGCCGTTACCGCTCCAGTGGTAGTACCACATATAGCCTATTGACCAAATGACGGTCAGAATGAACAGATTGACCCACCAGGGCGGCAAGTGATTATCGAGTTCGCGGATTCCATCGTAGTCGTGGTCGAGCGTGATTGCTCCTTCGAGCGCTACCGGAACCGGGTTTTCCCAATACTTTTTTCGGAGTTTCTCAAAAAAGTCTTCCTCTACCGGGAGCGGCCCAGCGGCTGCCTCTTCGACCAGAATAACTCCGTTTTTTTCAGCCTCCAAGCGCAAGAGACGGTTGGTCAGAAAAGAGTTGGTGTGCACAATCACCAGAAGTGCTATGACGATCAACGCCGCAGCCGCAATCAAAAACAAAGGTGTGATCGTATCAGAGAAAGACCCCGCTTTGGCCTTGGCATCAGCGGTAAGCAGTACTGCCTGCCCATAAATAGCGGACGAGTTGACAATACAGAAAGCTATAATGGGCAGAAATTTTTTTGATTTCATTTTTCGATATTTTTTATCTTACCTCTCTGGTAAAGACAGCGTCGTTAATCTTCCAGTGGCAATTTTGCCATTCGATCCATTTCATCTTTTTTTAGAATGAAAGCGCGAATAGCGACGGCACAGAAAGTGCAAAAAAACAGCAGGAACGTCCCTATGCCGATCCATTGAATTCCTTCGACTGATTGAAGCAGGTATTTGTACATTTTTAGAAAGTTGATAAGGGTTTATGGGGTTTATAAAGGTTTATGAGGGTTTATGGGGGTTTATAAGGGTTTATGAGCGTTGATAATCAACTTAATAAACCCTTATAAACCTCATTTCCCGATTTTAATATCCGTGCCCAGACGTTGCAGATAAGCGATGATGGCCACGATTTCCTTGTCTGCAATCCCCTGGTCCTTGACGCCCTGCTCTGCCAGATTTTTGGCAATTTTGTTAGCCTGCTCTTTTGCATTTTCAAGGGCATATTTTTCAAAATCCTTTGGATAGGGCGTACCTAATTTGCGCAAGGCTGAAATCTTGGCGGGCAAATCCCTCAAGTCAAGCGGCTGCTCCAACAAGTGCGGATAGGCTGGCATAATCGAACCGGGCGACATGATTGTGGGATCCAACATGTGGTTGTAGTGCCAGCTGTCGGGGTACTTGCCGCCTACACGCCAGAGATCCGGGCCGGTGCGTTTACTGCCCCAGAGGAAGGGCCTGTCGTATATGTACTCGCCCGATTTGGAGAATTCCCCGTAACGTTCCGTCTCATCCCGGAAAGGGCGAATCATCTGTGAGTGGCAGCCCACGCAACCTTCTTTTATGTAAATATCACGGCCTGCAAGTTCGAGCGGCGTATAAGGTTTCACGGTGGAAATCTTGGGCACCTGGCTTTCAATGAAAACCATCGGGATAATCTGCACGATGCCGCCAATGGCAATGACAATCGTGCTCAACAGCAGCATCTGCAACGGACGACCTTCGATCCAGCGGTGCCAGTGTTGCTTGGGCGCTTTACCCGCCGTAGCCTCGGCGGAGGAGGGCGACCCACCCGCCTCCGCCAAGGCTACGGCGGGTAAACCAGGAGCCTCTGCGTTTTCATCAGCCATAAACTGACCCTGTTTTCCTGTTTTGTACAGATTGTATACACCCAGAATAGTTCCAACAAAAAACAAGCTGCCGCCCACCACACGCAATGCGTACATTGGAATAATCTGCTTTACCGTGTCCAGGAAGTTTCCCCAAGCCAAGGTGCCTTCAGGGGTGAATTCTTTCCACATCAGTGCCTGTGTCCAGCCAGCGAAGTAAAGCGGCACGGCGTAGAATATGATTCCAAGGGTGCCGACCCAGAAGTGGATATTGGCCAACTGCTTGGAGTACAACTCCGTGCGGTACATGCGAGGCCACACCCAGTAAAGCACACCGAAGGTCAGAAAGCCGTTCCAGCCGAGTGCGCCAACGTGTACGTGCGCAATGGTCCAGTCCGTAAAGTGGCTAATGGCATTCACGGATTTGATGGAAAGCATCGGTCCTTCGAAGGTCGCCATGCCGTAAGCAATAACAGCCACTACCATGAATTTGAGCACCGGGTCATTGGCCACGCGGTCCCATGCGCCGCGCAAAGTCAATAGGCCGTTCAGCATTCCACCCCAAGAGGGCGCGATAAGCATGATGCTAAATACGGTGCCGAGCGATTGGACCCAATCGGGCAGCGAAGTGTACAGCAAGTGGTGCGGCCCTGCCCAGATATAAATGAAAATGAGTGCCCAGAAGTGGATAATAGAGAGTTTGTATGAAAACACCGGGCGGTTGGCGGCTTTCGGCAGGAAGTAGTACATCATACCGAGGTATGGTGTGGTGAGGAAAAATGCCACCGCATTGTGCCCGTACCACCATTGCACCAATCCGTCCTGCACTCCTGCGAAAATGGGGTAGCTTTCTGTCCAGGATACCGGGATTTCCAAACTCCGCACGATGTGCAATACTGCTACTGTGACCCAAGTGGCTATGTAAAACCAGATGGCCACGTACAAGTGGCTCTCCCGCCGCACGAGGATAGTGCCAAACATGTTGACCCCAAAAATGACCCAAACCAGCGTGATGAGCACATCAATCGGCCAGATCAATTCGCCGTATTCGCTGCTCGTAGTCAGGCCCATTGGCAAGGTGTATGCCGCACAAAGGATGACTAACTGCCATCCCCAAAAGTGAATCCAAGAGAGTTTGTCGCTCCACATTCGGGCTTTCAACAGGCGCTGGAGTGAATAGTATACGCCCATAAAAATGCCGTTGCCTACGAAGGCAAAAATGACGGCGTTGGTATGCAGGGGACGCAAGCGCCCGAATGTAAACCAATGACCTAAGTTTAGGGTGGGATATACCAGTTGGAGGGCCATTATTAATCCGACCAGCATTCCGACCAGTCCCCAGATAAAAGAAGCTGCCCCGAAGGCACGGGTGATCTTGTTGTCGTACTTAAATTGTTGAATATTGCTCATAAACGGGTTTCAATCTTTTTCTAGTTGGTTAGCGTTGCTGTCTTCTGAGTTGGGGATGGTGTCATCGAAAAGGATCCTGATCCCAGGGGTATATTCGTCGTCAAACTGGCCGTCTCTGGCTGCGATCAGATACGCAAGCAGAAAGCCCGCTGCGAGCAGGAGGCTAATCAGAATAAGAAAAAGCATGATTTTCATTGCACCAGAGCGCGATTCAGTTTAATCTGAAATCGGGTGCAAGATCGGGGGAAGCGAAAAAGGCGGTAGATGACGCAGGTCAGGTTAGGGGGTGATTTTAGTCGTCCCATCCTATAGAAGGCTCCTGCTAAAAGGCTTTGAACCGCTCAAAGCAAGCCCGTTCCAGGGCTTCACGGTCGGCCGGATGAGCAATGGCAATAAGGGCTTTGGCTCGTTCGCGCAGATTTTTACCAAATAGAAATGCCGTACCGTATTCGGTTACAACATAATGCACATGCGCACGGGTAGTCACCACGCCCGCGCCTGGTTTCAGCATCGGCACAATACGCGGGATGCCTCTGGCTGTTCGCGCAGTCAGCGCGAGAATGGGTTTGCCCCCTTCAGACAGTGCCGCGCCGCGCATAAAATCCATTTGTCCGCCTACCCCGGAATAATGTTGGGTACCAATGGAGTCGGCACAAACCTGGCCCGTGATGTCCAGCTCAATGGCACTATTGATGGCAACCACCCGATTGTTGCGCCGGATGACCGAGGCATCGTTGACATAATCAATATCGAGAAAAGCAATGGCCGGATTGTCGTCCACAAAATCGTAGAGCCTCCGGGTGCCCAGTGCGAAAGCGGTCACGGTTTTACCCGGATGGATTTTTTTGAAGCGATTGTTGACCACGCCTTTTTCCAGCAAATCCACCAGGCCATCTGAGAACATCTCCGTGTGTACGCCGAGGTCTTTGTGCTGGTGCAAACAGCGCAACACCGCATCGGGGATGGAGCCGATCCCCATTTGAAGGGTGCTGCGGTCTTCGGTCAGTTCGGCAACCCTTTTTCCAATTTGCAGTTCGGCCGCACTAAGTTCATCGGCGTATGGCATCTCCTGAAGCGGAGATTCGTGCCGCACCATCGCGTGGAAACTGCTAATGTGCACCATGCCATCCCCATGGGTGCGTGGTACCTGCGGATTAACTTGTGCAATAATGTGCCGCGCGTTATTTACCGCCGAACGGGCAATGTCTACCGAGGTGCCTAGCGAGCAATAGCCATGGGTGTCGGGTTCAGAGACCTGTACGATGGCCACATCGAGCGGAAGAATACCACGCTTGAAGAGCTCGGGTATTTCACTCAAAAAAACCGGCACATAATCGGCATAGCCTTCGTTTACCGCCTTGCGGATACTGCCGGAGACGAACAGCGAATTAAATCGAAAACTTGGACTGTATTCAGGCTTGTCTACCGTCACATCGCCGTAGAGGCTGATGGATATCAATTCCACGTCTCGCAGGCGGGGAGCTTGTTTCGCCAATTGTTGCAGCATGAAAACCGGAGTGGAAGCACTGCCATGTACAAAGACGCGCTGGCCGGATTGGATGATTTGGAGTGCCTGTTCGGCGGAAACATAGTGCATTTTTCTTTTTTTTGAGCCCTGACTCGTTTCAAACTATTTGAGGTTAAGCGTGTCAGTCATGAACAAACTCCACCCAAAACACGCTTCCCTCCTCCAGGGTACTCTCAAATCCAACGGTTCCACCCATCATTTCTGCATACCGTTGCACGATATAGAGGCCAAGTCCTGTACCCTGTGTATTGTTAATTGCATTGCTGGCGCGAAAAAAGCGATCGAACAAGTGTTTTTGATCTGCTTCCGGAATCCCCATGCCCCGGTCAATGACACTGACACGGGTTGTTTTTTCATGAACCAAGGTCTTCACCACAATGGGCGCACCTTCCGGCGAATACTTTATGGCGTTGGAAATCAAGTTGATGAGAATATTTTTGAGCAGGCCACCATCTAATTGTACCGTCTCCTCACCAGTATGCAGATGCTCAAATGTTTGACCCGGCTTGAACAAATTTTTCAGCCCTTCGTGTACTTCGGCAACGCATTCTGCGAGCTGGACTTGTTCCAGCTTGACCATCACATAACCTTCTTCCAAACGACCCAACGAGAGGAATTCTGTTAGAATGGTATTGAGCCCGTTTACAGCATTTTGGATACGCCCCGCGTGTTTTTTTACATTCTGAAAATCCTGACGATCCGCGTATTGACTGGCCAAACCGGCGGATGAAAGAATCGAGGTTAGCGGGGTACGAAACTCGTGCGAGGCCATACTGACGAAACGGCTTTTCAGTTCACCCAGTTCGCGCTCTTTGTCGAGTGCAGCAGCAAGATCGTTTTTTGCAGCCTCCAATTGAGCGGTGCGCTCTGTTACTTTTTGCTCCAGCCCCTCGTTGAGCGCTCGCAGGGCTTCGCTGAGGCCGGCGAGCTCTTCCCTTTGTTGCAGGATCGAATTTTCAAAGTTCTTGCGGATGGTGTTGTCTACCACAAAAGCCACCACAAAGGAGCCTTCCGGAGTTTTGAACGGACTTAAACTGACTTCTACGGGGAATTCCGAGCCGTCTTTTCTCAAACCCTTCAAATCCAGACCGATGCCCATGCTCCTTGGACTGGGGTGTCGGTGGAACTGCTCACGATGTGCCGTGTGCCGTTGTCCCAAACGGGTAGGGATCAAAATTTCTACCCGTTTACCAAGCAGTTCTCCTTCCTGATAACCAAAGAGCTGTTCGGTGGCAGGATTCGACATCACAATGATCCCTTGTTGATTGGTCAGCAGAATGCCACTCGTGGCAAACTGGAACAAAGCTTTGAATTTTTCCTCTTGTTGTCCCTCCAACTCACGCATCGTGATGAACCTGATCACAAAAAAAGCCGCAGCCCAAAAACTTAAGATGGCTGGGAGGCGCTCCAACAACATTTGCTCTAAAGGCCGATCTTGCGGTTTCAATACCGCCCCGATGACGGTAAGTGCTGTGGTGATCACAGCTAGTAACAATACGTCGCTTTTTTCCCTGAAAAAAATGGCCAGAAAATGGGCCAGCAGGTAAACGAACACGATGTCAAATTGCTGAGGCAGCAACAAATCGGCAGCAAAAACTGCGGCTACTAAAACCCAGATGAACCGCGACCAATTGGTATCGCTGCGAAAGTTTAGCATAGGGCGAAGGTATCAATTCCCGAAAATAACGACTATTGGCGCAGCATTCTTTTGGCGGCCCAGTTGCTCATGCCTATTCCGAACAACACGACCGAAACCGAGCTTATCGGCATCAATATCGCTGCAAGCAAAGGGGATAAATTTCCGGTGATTGCAAAACCCAATCCGATCGCATTGTAACTCAGTGCCACTATATAGGAACGGTTCACGATTTTGACGCCTTGGCGGGCCAGCCGGACAAACTTCGGCAGGTTTGCAAACTCGTCCGCATGGATAATTGCATCACAAGAAGGGCTGAAGTTGTTCGTGTCTTCGGCCACAACGATGCCCAGATTGCTTTGACGAAGCGCACCCGCATCGTTCAAACCATCGCCGAGCATCATCACCTGCCTACCATCCAGCTGTAGTCGTTTGATAAAATCAAGTTTTTGTTGTGGGCTTTGCTTAAAAAACATCGTGCCCGATTCAGGGAAAAATGTGGCGAGCGCAGGGGCTTCCTGATCCTGATCCCCGGAGAGCAGGAAAGTATTCGAAGAATCATGGCTTTGATTAAGGGTAGGCGCGGATCGGCGGAAAAAAGCCAGTACCTGGGCCAACCCATCCCGGAAATGGTTTTGAACTTCAAAATGACCGATGATCTCATGGTTAAAGGAAACAAAAACTCCGCCACCCGGTGTTTGATTTAATAGGGCCTGATCCGTTTTCACAAACTCCTCCGAACCAATCCGCAATGACTGTCCCCGTATTTGGCCCTCAATCCCCAAGCCGGGCCATTCCTCAAAATTTTCCACCACTTCTATTGGAACTTCAGGCATGGACGCATAAATCTGACGGCTCAGCGGATGGGCAGAATGTCTCACAAGAGAGCGTATGGCAACGCTTTGGATAGCGCTCAATGGCTTGCCATGAAATCGCATTCCATTTTGAGCAACATTTGTGATCGTGCCAGTTTTATCAAAAACGACCGCTTTGATGCTTGCGAAAGCCGCAACCACTTCAATGTTCTTCAGATAAAAACGATTTCGGCCGAGGATACGAAGGATGTTGCCCAGCGTGAAAGGGATGGATAATGCCACCGTACAGGGGCATGCCACAATCATCACCGCCGTAAAGGCATTGATGGCAGTTCCCATATCGCCCCGGAGCAACCACCAGTAGCAGAATGCACCGCCGCCGAAAGCCAGGATCAGGTAAGTAAAATATCGTCCGGCATTATCGGCCAGTTGCGACACGGGTGCTTTGGCTTTTGGCTTGAACGCCGCGTTGTTCCACAATTGGGTCAGGTGGCTTTGCGCCACACGATGCGTCAGGGATATTTCGATGGTCTCTCCCAGATGTTTGCCACCGGCAAAAACCCGTTCACTGTTTTTTACCAGCACAGGTTCTGACTCTCCGGTTACAAAACTGTAGTCCACCCGCGCCGAACCATGAAGCAAAATGCCATCAGCCGGGATGATCTCCTGATTGCGCACCAAAATAATATCTCCAGGCACCAGGCGACTGACCGGGACGGAGCTTTCTTGGTCTCCGTTCCGCAGGGTGGCAGCTATCGGGAAATAAGATTTGTAATCGCGTTCAAAAGAAAGTTGGTGCCAAACATGTTGCTGAAACCACTTGCCAATGAGCAGCAAAAACGTCAACCCCGCGAAGGAGTCGAGATAGCCTGCACCTGTGTGTGTCAGGATTTCCCAGACGCTGCGACCAAAAAGAGAAACAAACGCCAAACAAAGCGGTATATCTATATTGAGTTGCCGATGGCGCAATCCCTGCAAAGCCGATATAAAGTAGTCCCGCTGGCTGTACAACAACACCGGTAGCGAAAGCAACAAGCTGAGATACCCGAATGCGGCTGAAAACCAAGGATCCGTTTCGCGGTCCATTCCGACATATTCGGGGAAACT
>JACMMM010000342.1 GCA_014379065.1 Saprospiraceae bacterium | reverse complement strand
TACCCACCCAAGCGGCGCTGGGTCACAAGACCCAGGCACGGCGGCAATTACTTGATTTCACAAGAAGATACGTGCATAACATAGATCGAAAGACCTAGGCGTGGCGTAAATCGTAAATCCAAAATCGTAAATCCAAAATCCTACCCCCGCACCAACTCAATATACCCGCTCAACACCCCCGGCCTCAGCACCACCCCGCCCACGCGGCTTTCATACACCTTGCAGACAAAGAAATAAGTGCCCTCGGACAGTTCCTTTCCGTTCTCGTTGGCGCCGCGCCAATTGATGTTGGGGTCGGTAGTCTGGAAAACGAGGTTGCCCCAGCGGTTGAAGATTTGCATGTCTATGCTTTGCACAAAGCGCCAACCGGGGAAGGGAGTGTACAAGTCATTCGCGCCGTCACCGTTGGGCGTGAAGGCGTTGGGGAGTTCGTAATTGGGGCAATTGTCCACGCAGAGCAGGTTACTTAATCGGCTCTCGTTGCCCACCGAGTCAATGGCGGAAATGGCATAACAGCCTGCTAGCTGTGTTTCGAGCGCATGATCGAAAGTCGTGTTGGTAGCCCCGGGCTGATCCGCCAGCAACGTGAGCGGCTCCCCTTGCACGGGTGTGAACCAAATGTGATATTCCACCGCGTCGTCGCTTCCGTCGCAAGCCACATTGGGGTTTGTCCAGGAGAGGTGGTTCAGATAAGGCGGGTTCGGATTGGCCGTCGGGTCGTCACACAGGTTGGTTACGGTCAACACGGGCGGGCAAGGCGGCACCGTGTCAATGGGTGTTCCGCAATTTTCCTGGGATTTGTTGAACAAGGGGTTCAAAAGTCCGCTGACGCTGTAAGTGCCTTCGCTTTCCACATAGTAACAGTATTCTTGTCCATTGATCAGTCCCCGATCTTCGTACCTTTTTGTGGTAGCATTTCCAATGGGGTCGAACAGTCCCGTCAGATCGTTTTTTCGGAAAATCTTATAGGCATAATTGCTCCAGGGCACATTGGCTTCCCAGGTAAGAATGTTTGTTTGGTCCGTAGATGCCACGGATAAAAATACCGAGGAAGCATCTCGGGTAGAGCCGAGCAGCACATTTCCTTTCACATAAAAATCCACCTTGTAGCGGTAAGGCCCATCCACGGTGTTAAGGTTTTCGTCAAACTCAAAAATGGTGTCGTTGGCCTCCCAAAACGTATTGGAAACGAAAGAGGCGTTGGCCAATTCGACGAATACCCCGCCCATAAACCCTTGTGCGCGAAGCAATTGGTAGCGATAAGGGCCGGGGTTTATGATGGTATCCAAGTCGCCCGGAACAGGTTTTGACCACACAATTCGGATCTTCCCAGACGACACATCCGTGGCTTCCACGGAGACATTGGTTATGAGCGGCAGATCGCGGGGGAGTTGAGCGCAAACCTCTTCAGAAGCGAGGCTTTCCACGATATTGTAGGGGTAGCCACCTGCCGAGACCCGGGCAAATTTTGCCAATACGCGGTAGCAGTAGGTTCGCCCTCGCTCCACTTGCGTGTCTTGGTAATAATAGCGCCCGTCTTTGACAAATTTGGTGATCGCAATCAACTGGGTATATCCTTTCCCCGCAAGGCCAGGCGTACAAGTATCAATCACGAATGGATTGGTGCCCTCACGTCGCCACACAGAAAACCCAAGAAAATAATTGTTTGCAGCGCCTTCGCAGATGTATGGCTTTGCCCAAGTGAGTTCAATGTTCCCGAGTTCGGCATTGGCCTGCAAGTCTTCAGGCGAAGGGCCGACTACTTTTATAGAAACAGTGTGTAAATCAGCCAATTGTGGTGTGGTGAGCGAGTCCGTAACTTTAAAAACAACCGAATAAGGCTGATTAGAAATATGTTCGCAAGCGGTGATCCACTTGAATGTCCCTGTATCCGGCGAGGCATTCCAATTGGGCGAGGCCGTAAAAGTAGCCGGGCTGAAAGGCGAAGTAAGTGGTGCACCAAGCGCTGTCAGCAAAATTAGATCCGTAGAATCCACATCTTTTCCTATCACCTTAAATTTTACGGAATCGCCTGCTACCACACAGATTTTGTCAATCGTTTCTACCCTGGGCGGATTGTTGTCGCAGGCGGCCACGAAAATTTGCATGTCGCGGATGGTGATGTCAATGATTTTGCCTTTCCGCCAAGAAATAATGGTGAACGCGATGTTGTAAATACCCGCTAACTGTGGCGATTGCCATAAAATATTGCCCGAGACTGGGTCAAGTTGGAAATTGTTGTTGAGCCCGGGCATTATCTCGTTCGGGAAAGAATAATTGGGGACTTCTACGCCTGGCCCTTGAAGCGGCACAATGAGTTCGTAAGAAAGACTGTCGCCATCGGGATCGGAGGCATTTGGATTGTGTTTGAAGGGTTTGCCCACGCAAGCGTTGTCAATGGGGGGTTGCAAAAGATAAGGGGTGGTGTTGCTGCCGCCAAACTGCGAATCCTGAAAAATATAGGTGGTTTGGATGTGAAAAGGCACATTGTCGGAGGCCGGCGGATTTACGTTGATAATACCCCCAATACGGTTTTGATCGGTCATCGAGATGATGAAGCTGGCAGGACCTGCGTATTTATGCGTGATGATGTAGGTGTTGTACTTAATATCGTTGGCAAGCGGGACGCCGTTGCCATTCCCGTTGGAACGCGTTACTTTTTCGATAAGCCCGTCGCCCCAATTTATTTCAAGCGTGTCGCGGTCAGCGTTCACACTGCTTGTTTTTGTCCAGGTGATGATGGTTGCCCGTATTTCGAGCGGGCCGATTTGCTCAATGTGGATTTCCCCGGCGCGGTTGTGCGTGGCAAAAAGCGCGATGGGCGCTGCCAAAAAAGCGAGGAGCGAAAGCAGTAGTTTTTGTCTCATAATTCCTTCGGTAAACGGTTCACGGTTTAAGGTGGACGGCTAAAGGTACAAGAGTACAAATTTTTCAGATAGGCTGCCTGTTCAAATTGAGCCTTTGCCATTATTCGCAAAAAAAGCGGGGGGAGGAAACAGGATTTGCAGGATTAAAAAAGGATTTGAAGGATGAGTGCACTCGGCATAATCCTTCAAATCCTTTTTAATTATGATAATCCTGCTTCTAATTTTTCACCACCCGCACATTTTTCGCCTCCTTACCCGATCTGATTTGAAGGGAATACACGCCCGCAGGAAATTCCCCCAAGTCAAATGTTTTTTGAATCCAGCCATTTGGGGAACTCAATTCCTCTTGGCTGAGCAGTTGCCCAACGGCATTGAAGACCGAAAACGCAAGTTTTTCCTGCGATGCACAAACCATCTCGACGGTGAAAGTTCCGCCCGTCGGATTGGGGGAAAGCCTAAAATGACTCAACCAGGAAGGTTCGTCTGTGGGTGTGACGCCAATTTGTTGCACAAGTGTGTCTTGGAGGCCACAATTGTCGGTGACAGTGAGCTTAAAACAGTACACTCCAGGAGCAGCGTAAGTGTGAACTGGATTAGGGGCTATACTGTTGTTTCCATCGCAAAAGTCCCAGAAATATGAGATGGCCCCTTGGGAGGCATTGGTGATGGTAACCGTCAAACCACTAACAGATACGGTGAAATCTGCCACAGGGCCTTCCACCCGAAAAGTATCGGAGATCCCATAACAGCCCTTGTTGTCAATCACACCTATTTTATAAAGTCCTGGTTCGGTAGGGAAATAAACGCCCTGATTGGCGCTCGGGATGGGTTGGTCCTCAAGGTACCATTGAAAAGCCACGGCAGGGGTACTCAGCGTGGCAGCAAGCGCGCAATTTTGAAATACCACCCCTACAACAGTCTCCGGGGTGCTCATGATTATATCTGTAGCTGTTAGTATCATAGGATTATCGGGAATCGTCCCCATGATAGCAAAACGCCCAGGGTCAAGTTCTGCCAGATCACGCAAGGAAATGGGGCTGGTGAGGTCGACAGACGCAGCCCCAGAAAATAACTGGTTAGCCGTTTCATAGGCCTGAGCAAAAACAGGTGAAGGTACCCCAAGCGGCGACCCATCACTTTCCCCTACCATCGCGTATGCCCCAGGGAAAGCCGTATTTTCTGCCAAGTTGTACATGTGCTGCTGTCCAGGTGCATCCGCAAACGCTGTATCAAGTACGGTACCATTGTTATCTATTAGGACAAAAATGGCATCTTGTTTTCCCACATCGCTGCCGTTATATATGGTGCCGCCGAGCACGAAATTACCCGACTGGATACTTTGACCCGCGCCGCAGGATTGTGCTACCCCATATTTTGCCTCAAATGTTTGTGCTACGGAAGCCTGCCAAATCAATATGCCGTTTTCATCCACTTTATAGGCCCGAATATAGTTGTCAACCAGTGCGTCAGGATTGGAGATGTCCCCCACAAAACTGCTTCCTGTGAGCAGGTAGTTGCTGTCAGCGGTAAGCAAAATGCGGCTGGCAAGGTCTACGCCATTGCTGCCCACCACAGCCGCCTCGGAAGGTTGCAAAGTGTTTGGGTCAACGCGCTGAAAAAAGAGATCAGCCAGATCCGGAAAGCTGGCGGCCACTTCGCCATATACCAGCAAATGGCCTGTAGGGGTTTGAACAATGGATTTCGCCTGGGCATCCTTGTTTTGAATTGAAAAGTTGGAAGAGGCGATCTCGACCAGTAAAGGATTGGTTTTGAGCATTATGGCTTGCCCACCCGTATCAGTAGGCGAAACAATACCAGCGCCGCCTACCGCTACGATGCTGCCGTCGGAGAGTTCCTTCACATCCCAAAAAGTCGCGGGGCCAGGGTCATAGGCTTTTTCAATCTTGGCCACGAGTTGGCCAACACAGTCAGACTTATAAAGTACGGCGTTGTTGCCAGCCGATCCTGCAATAATGTAGCCGCCATCGCTTGTAATGATCAGGCGACGACCTTGATCTTCCACCTGAAAAGTACCGAGTTGGATGAATCCTTGGGAATGTGCTGCCCCAATGAACACACAAGCAAAAAGGAAAAGGAGTGTAGTTTTTTTCATGAAATGTTGAATTTGAATAACGATGTGCAACGGGCTGCAAGCCCCCGCAAAAGAAGTGACACTTTTTGAAAAAGTGTCACTTCTTTACGCTTTAGATTATTCAACAATTATCGGCTTCGCTACTTTCTCCTTTTTTTTGAACGGAATGCCATAAGCCAGGCCAAGGCTAAATACGCGTTGATCGTCAGGCGTGAAGCCGATTTGACCGTAGGCTGTCACGCGATCTACCGTGGCGTGCAGTGTGAGGCGATGTAGGTAACTGTCATTTTGGTCGGATTCATAGAGATCAATAAACGAGATGTACGAATCCAAACTGTACCGCAGCCCAATGTCCCATTTGCTCGACGGTACCAAACGAAGGTCAATTACGGGAGCTATATTGAGGTGGATACGGGTCAAGCCAAGTGTAAAAACATCAGCCAAGGCATCGCTGCTGTTCTCTGCATACTTGCCGCCTTCCCCAAACATCTCCCCATTGATACCCAGCAGCACGTCGAAATTGCTTTCGAGCGGAAGGCGTCCACCCAATTCGCCCCGCACACCGCCACCGTTGAATGGCTGTTTTCCGCCACCCGTGACGGGGCTTACCGCGCCATTTACGTCATACTTCCCCCAGTAGCCAAAAAGGCCACCTGCAGCGTAAAAATACTGAGACATGTATGAGACATGGCCCGACAATTCGGCACCGGCATTGTGTTCGCCTTCGTAATATTCATAGCCTTGATTGATACGGCCAGAGAGGTAAAATGCCCCCTCGTTTTCGCCCCGGTAAACGGGTTTGGCCATGTAGGGGTCAGCGTTGGCAGAAAAGGCTGGGCCGTGGGTTCGGCAACTGGGCAGTACAATAATTGCCGCAGCCAAAAGGCTGAAAAACAGGGAAATAGATTGGGTTTTCATGACTTATGATTTTGATTTAAAGTATGACTTTGTACAAATTTCACCTCCCCACAACCATCTTTTGTATCCAGGATTTTTTACCTGAATTTACCTGCAACCAATACACCCCTGCAGGAATATTGCCCAAATCAAATGGGTGTGCAAATGACCCTATTTCTGGCAGGAATATTTCTGAGTGAATCAATTGCCCACTTGGATTAAAGATAGAGAAAGCGAGCTCGCCAGACCAAGTGCCTATCATCTCCACAGAAAACCTGCCGGTGTTTGGGTTGGGGAACAAACGGAATGCTTCGAGCCATTCTGGTGCCTTTGTCCCAATGGTCTTCGTTGTTGTCACAGTTTGTTCGAAGATTGTTGCCCCGCAATTATTGGATACAACAAGAGTTATGACATACGTCCCGGAATCGGCATAAACGTGCGAGGAAGGATGTTGGATCGTGCTGGTATCGCCATCGCCAAAATCCCAAAAGTAAGAGGCTCCTCCCGTAGAAGTATTCGAAAGCGAAACCGTCAGGCCATTTACGATAAAGGTGAACATGGCCTCCGGAAAGTTGATTGCGGCCAGGGTTGCGGTGCTGCTTGAAGTGCCACAAATATTCATGCTTGTCAAGGTTACCGTGTACACGCCGCAAGCGGCGTACTGATGGGTGGGGCTTTCTTCAGCGCTCATTTGCCCGTCGCCAAAATCCCATAGGTACGAAAGCGCATTGGTCGAGGTGTTAGAGAAAGTAGCCACGAGGCCGTTCACATTGTTCGTGAAACTGGCTGTCGGGTTTCCAGTTCCGATGGTCACGCTGGCGGTGCTGCTGACTGTTCCGCAAATATTCGTGCTGGTCAAAGTCACCAGATAGGTGCCGCAGCTGCCGTAAGTGTGCGCGGGGTTTTGCTGGCTACTGGTTTGCCCGTCACCAAAGTCCCAGAGATATGAAACCGCGTTGGTCGAACTGTTGGAGAAAGTGACGGCTAGACCGTTCACATTGTTCGTGAAACTGGCTGTCGGATTCCCCGTTCCGATGGTCACGCTGGTGGTGCTGCTGACTGTTCCGCAAATATTCGTGCTGGTCAAAGTTACCGTGTAGGTTCCGCAATTGGCGTAAGTGTGCGCCGAGTTTTGCTGGCTACTGGTTTGCCCGTCGCCAAAGTCCCAGAGGTAGGAAACCGCGTTGGTCGAGGAGTTGGAGAAGGTGGCAACGAGTCCGTTCACATTGTTCGTGAAATTGGCTGTCGGGCTTCCCGTTCCGATGGTCACGCTGGCGGTGCTGCTGACCGTTCCGCAAATATTCGTGCTGGTCAAAGTTACCGTGTAGGCGCCGCAGCTGGCGTAAGTGTGCGCAGGGTTTTGTTGGGTATTTGTTTGCCCGTCGCCAAAGTCCCAGAGGTAGGAAACCGCGTTGGTCGAGCTGTTGGAGAAAGT
>JACMMM010000341.1 GCA_014379065.1 Saprospiraceae bacterium | reverse complement strand
GGAAATGTGGAACACCGTGAGCGAGCATTTCAAAGAATCCCTGCGCATGCTAGACGATATGCTCCGCGAAGCCGGGATTGACCCTGCTGAAATCCACGCGGAACCCGAACCCATTCCCGATCCTGATATGGAAAAACTGGAGGAGGAAATCTTTGAAAAAGGATTGGCTTATTTCAAACTGACCGATTCATTTTTTAATGCCAACCAAGGTTTTTTATCCGCACGAGAGGCTGAAACCCAACAAATGGCCGAACTGGAACTGCCCATTGATCTGGAGCAACTCGAACACACGCAAGAGGCCATGGAAATCATCCATCAATACGCCGCCTTTATCGGCGTGAAAGCCCGTCGTGCAGTTTCAGGCATGGACGATATGCACGATACGGAGATTTGGGGCGACCCTCCCTACCAAAGCGACGCGAATGGGAGCGCAAAAGCTTGTATCCTCTGTATAGAACGAAGTCTGGGCGCTTGGGAATTGCTTCGTAAAACCTGGCCCGAAAAAACAGACGAAATCCTCGATTTGCTTCTGGCGCTCAGTCGTTTTCGGAAAGAAATGGAGCGGCTTTTCCCCGATTGGCAAAACTTTGTCCGCCCGGGATTTGACACGGAAGAACCACATCATTTGCCTTTGGCTGAAAATTGATGAATATTGCGTCAAGCATGATGCTATTTCGCTCTCATCCAGAGCAATCCTTCTATTTTAAACCGATTTATTATGCGCTTCTATTTTCTCCTGCTGTTCCTTTCCCTGAACATCCTTCCGACTTTTTCGCAACAAAAAGCCGCTGAGCGCGGCGGCCCCTCTGGTTGTCACCCCGACTCTATTCTGCTTTATCAGAATTTCCCAATAGGTGATTCTACGCTCATTGAGAAAATGGTTTGGCGCTATTCTGATACCTGCATCGTCCGTTATGATTATTTGGTCATTGATAGCACCGTGCTGGATGCCTTGGGCCGCTCGATATTGAATGAAGTACTGGCTTATCCTCAGTTGCTACCCGTCAAACGATTCGTTTTTTATCCGCATGGCGCCACAAATCAAAACGATTCGGTCTATACCTATGAAACGTTTCAGCCCAATGGTGCAATCTTCTTATCTTACAAAGCCCTGAATTTCTTTAACGCCAACGACCAGATACAGGAACTTCAATACTATTCCTGGGATGGCAATTCCAATACCTGGTACCCAACACTCAGGCGAATTTATGGGTATACGCCCACAGGCAAATTATCTCAAATACAATATGCTTCCTGGGGCGGAAGCTGGAATCCTGACTTTCTTCAAGTTAATACTTATGATGCCAACGACTCCTTGATCTTGGAGTATCAAACAGATTTGATAACCAACAGACCTTCCTCCAAAGTAGATTATTTTTACAACACGGCAGAGCACAACATACTTCGCAGGTATTATTTTTGGGATGATGGTTCCATGTCATGGCAGTATCAATACTATTTTCTCGAGGATTTTGATGCCTTGGGCCGCTACGAGGTTTATGAAACTGCAGGGCCACATAATCCATATCCCGTTCGTACGATTTATACTTATGTAGGCGATAATGACTGTCCATTTTTTTCAAATGACTATGGTTGGTCCTTCCCTTCAGGTTGGTTTTATCAAGGCCGTTATTTCTATTTCCCCAACGGCAAAGTAGCCACGCATGAGCCTGCTGGCGCGGCAGTTCAATGGACGGCCTACCCCAATCCAGTTGGTGAATGGCTCTGGCTTGAAGTACCTGCGGGTAATCGCGTACAATTGACTGATCTGCAGGGTAGAATACTATACACCGGTACTGCCAAAGGAAAAGAACGAATCCCTTTGGACAATGTGCAGGGGCCTTTGTTGTTAACTGTTGGTGAGGGTAAAAACGCGACTTCGCGGGTGATTACGATTGCACATTGAAGAGGATGTCCTATAACAGGTGTCATCTGGATGAACCATGTTATAAGACACCCTCTTCTCCTATTATAAATTAATCAGTTACTCAATTACTGCCTCAGTGCTGCAACACAAATCTGACCGTCTGGCGCTCACCGTTTTCTGTCAATATTTGCAGGAAATAAAGACCATCGGCTATGCCATTCGGAAGCGCAATCTGCTGCATCTCTCCGTTCGCCGTTAATGCAAGGCTTTGCGCCAGCTGTCCCTGGCTATTGAAAACCTCGACTTGTAGCTGTTCGCCACGCCAATCTGTAAGGTCGGCAAAAAGGATGCCGCTTGTCGGATTTGGGAAGACCTGAAGCGTCCCATTACTGTGCATTTCTTCTGGAGATCGCGGCCCCTGGGGCGCGGGTTTCATCACCGTTATCGGACAGTTGAACGTATTCAAATGCGCCTCGTAGGTAACATTGCCTGTCAATCGGGAAGCAATGTGGATATAGGTTAGATTGCCTGCCTGCGCAGGCAGTGTGTATTTAAATATATCCGATTGACCATTGGAAATACTATCCGTTGTTGACTTGAACCGGACGGAATAGAACGGCGAGAAGTTCGGATTTCGCACGTCATATTTGCGCCCATCCGGAGTGGTGTACACGGTACCATTGAGTGGATCATCTGCCGTCAAACCATCTGGCACTTGTATCGCCGTCCAGATCATCTTGTTTGCACAATTGTTCGTGGCGCGGATGTGGTATGTATGCTTTCCCCCAGCATTCTTTGTGATGCTCAGCACCTCGTATTTCATGCAAGCCACCACTTTTTCATCGCAAGGCAGCTCCTCGCGGATGGTGACACTGAAACAGCAGCTGGCGGAATTGCCACAACTGTCCGTCGCCGAATAGCAGACCTGTGTGGTAACCACTGGAAAGATGCTCCCGGAAGCAAGTCCAGCCGTCAGCGTAAGGGCGGTACCCGGGCAAGGGCAATCTGTTGTGACCGTCGGCAGGTTGTATGTTGCCACTGTGGGTCCAGTGCCAGGCAAGGTGATGACACTGAGATCGTTGGGGCAATGGATGTTTACGACAGAGGGTGCTGGTGTTAGGGAAACTAAAACATAACTCACAATGGTATCACAGCCACCGCCAATTGCTGGAATGGTATCCAACACGTTCCCGGGTTGTGTGTAGTTAACGCCATTTATGGTAACAGTGTCTCCAAAACAGAGTCCAATGGTTTCGACCACCAGAGGTTGCGGTAAAAGCACGAGGGTATACGTTGCAATGGTATCACAGCCGCCGCCGAGCGCAGGAATGGTGTCTACAACGGTAGCCGATTGGGTGTAACCCTGAGCTCCAATCGTGATGGTTTCGCCGGGACAAAACTCGATGGTGTCACTTAGCGTAGGTTGCGGCAACAGTATCAGGGTGTACGTTGCAATGGTATCACAAGCGCCTCCAATAGAAGAAATAGTGTCCACCACCGTCGCGGATTGGGTATAAACTTGCCCAGCAATCGTAATAGAATCTCCCGGGCAAAACTGGATGGTGTCACTTAGTGTAGGTTGTGGCAACAGTATCAAGGTGTAAGTTGCAATGGTATCACAAGCCCCGCCAGTGGAAGAAATAGTGTCCACCACCGTCGCGGATTGGGTATAGACCTGCCCCGAAATGGTAATGGAATCCCCTGGACAAAACTGTATCGTATCGCTTAGCGTAGGTTGCGGCAACAATATCAGCGTGTAAGTTACAATCGTGTCGCAAGCTCCTCCTGTGGATAAAATAGTGTCTATCACCGTCGCTGACTGTGTGAAAACCTGCCCAGCAATCGTAATAGAATCGCCGGGACAAAACTGGATCGTATCGCTTAGCGTAGGCTCTGGCAAAAGAATCAGCGTATAAGTTAGCAACGTATCACAACTGCCAGTCGTAGAAAAGAGGGTGTCTACTACGGTCGCTGATTGCGTATAAACTTGCCCGCCGATAGTAATAGAGTCGCCGGGACAAAATGGAATAGTGTCATTTTGGGAGAAATGAAGCAAGGCCTCTAATGTATAGGTTACAATGGTATCACATCCGATGCCAGCAGAAGAAATGGTGTCCACCACCGTTGCGGATTGCGTATAAACTTGCCCACCGATAGTGATCGTGTCGCCGAAACAAAACTGAATCAATTGGCTCACTGAATCATAGGGCGCGGCTAGTAGATTGTAAACCCGTATCGTATCACAGCCGCCGCCAGAAGAAGGAATGGTGTCGTACACGACTGTCGGAGCATGATAATCAATGCCGTTAAGCGTGAAAGTTTGGTTCGGGCAAAGTGTTACATCTTGCGAATCTATGGGTGGAATGCTTGCACAGAGTGATTCCGTAAGCAGGTTCACAGACACGGGGTCAATCCCAATCGAGTCAGCCGAATACGAATTAGAAGGGTCGTAAGACAGCGAAATATCTGTAGCGCTGAAATTGGATGCCTCTATGCCAGCAGGTCTTGTACAGCAACCCGTGACAAGGCCATTGGAGTCGGTCTTTACAATGAATATGTCATTGTCTCCATTGACACTGTTGCTGCGCGAATGCCCCACCGCCACAAATCCTCCATCGGCTGTTTGGGTTGCTTTTAGGAGCCGATCTTCCTGATTTCCGCCATATTGATAAGACCAAAGCACATTCCCATTTGGGTCTATTTTTGCAAGCATGCCATCATTTGCAGGTGTACTTGAATCATTGTAAGGTGTAAGTAGAAAACCACCATCTGCTATTTCAATCCTGCCACGAAGGTCCACGCCAGACGATTTGTTGTACACTTTTGACCAAATGATCTGGCCTGTGGGTTTGGTTATTTTCTGCACCCATAGCCGAATTTCATTGTTACCCGCAGCCGACCTGGTATGGTCAGCGATGACAAGATTGCTATCCAGTGTGGGTTGCTGATAGTAAAGGGCTTCAGTACTATTCCCATCGTAGGTGGCCGAACCTAAAACATCGCCATTCATCAGGTCGAGCCGGAGGAAAGCACCCGATGTTTCAGCAGCGCCACTGGCATAAATGACATTGTTTTCTACATAGTTGGAGCGGATAAGATTGCCAATGCTACCACTGCTATACGTGCGGCTCCACAGTGTGTTGCCATTCGCGTCCAAACGTGTGAAAATAGAGTTGAAACTTGTAGTGCCAGTAGGAGCTTGTGCGCCAGATAAAAGATAGCCACCCGGCACGGCGACCAGTGAATTGCCCAGATCGGTGGTGCTTGTATCCCCAATCTGCTTGCTCCACAAAACATTGCCTGTAAGGTCTGTGCGCACGAGGAAAATGTCCACATCAGATGCGCCTGCATTGGACTCTCCAAGCGCAAGAAAACCGTTACCGGCATCTACCACCACATTGAAATGGTAGCCAGCGCCGTAATTTTTTTGCCAGATGATGTTGCCTGCGTGGTCAAGTTGGAGAAGGCAGGCATTCAGGTTGTTCGGGGTAGCGGCCTGTCCCGCAATGATATACCCTGTTGGGATTTCGACAACCCAGTTGGCGAAGTCATCCCCGTCGCCTCCAATCGTTTTTTGAAATGTATTTTGGGAAAAAATGTTTGCTGTGAAAAAAGTGAGAAAAAGAAAAGCAAACAATAAAGTTAATCTGTGCTTCATAATAAATTTATTTAAGGTGAACGGTATTAAACATGGCCGCTTTCCCAAGGAGATTTTGGTGGTTTTCTCCGGGGTGATTGTTGTTAATACAATCCATATTAAGCGATGTTCATATTTCTGTAAAAAAGTATGCCAACAAGCCATTTAGGTGCCCAAAAGAAATCTTAGGTAATTTGCACCCTCTGAAAACTTTTTCCCCAGCACAGCATTCAGGTCTATTGCGCCTACCACCCCTTCTTAATTTTATAAATTTTGAATAAACAAGACATGATGCCCACATTAAAAGACGCTCATCTGCTACGTCGCGAAGCCTTTATCAATGGAGAATGGTTGTTTGCCAATTCGGGCAAAACCTTCCCCATAACCAATCCTGCCACGGGCGAGGAGCTCGCCCGCGTAGCCGATTGTGGGGCGGATGAAACCCTTCGCGCTATCACTGCCGCTGAAAACGCTCTGCCCGAATGGCGCGCCAAAACCGCTACCGCCCGCGCCGCTATTTTGCGCAAATGGCACGATTTGATTTTGGAAAACGTCGATGACCTTGGCCTGTTGTTGACCCTTGAACAGGGCAAACCCGTGCCCGAGGCAAAGGGTGAAATCCGCTATGGGGCGACCTTTATCGAGTGGTTCGCGGAAGAAGGCAAACGGGCTTATGGCGACATCATTCCGCCGCATTTGCCCGGCATGAGATTGCTCGTGGTCAAACAACCCGTGGGCGTAGTGGCCGCCATCACCCCTTGGAATTTTCCAAATGCGATGATTACCCGCAAAGTAGCACCCGCGCTTGCAGCAGGCTGCACCGTGGTACTCAAACCTTCCGAAGAAACGCCTTTATCCGCTTTGGCGCTGGCCGAACTCGCCGCACGCGCAGGATTCCCGCCCGGAGTGTTCAACATCATAACGGGTATGGACGCACCCGCCATCGGCAAAGTGCTGACAGACAGCCCGATAGTCCGCAAAGTCTCCTTCACGGGCAGCACCGAAGTGGGCAAACTGCTCATGCGCCAAAGTGCCGACACGGTGAAAAAAATCTCGCTCGAACTTGGTGGCAACGCCCCCTTCATCGTGTTCGACGATGCCGATTTAGACGCTGCCGTGGATGGGGCCATCATCGCCAAATACCGCAACGCCGGACAAACCTGCGTTTGCGCCAACCGGATTTTTGTGCAGGATGATGTGTACGAGACGTTTTTGGAAAAATTCACGGCTGCCGTGCACAAGCAAAAAGTCGGCCCTGGCACGGAACAAGGCGTGAACATCGGCCCGCTCATCAATGCCGAAGCCCTCGAAAAAGTGCAGCGGCTGGTAGGCAACGCCACCCAAAAAGGCGCGCGGGTAGTAACGGGTGGCCATGCCTTGCAGGGCACTTTTTACGAACCTACGGTGCTGGCTGACATCAGCACAAGCATGGACATCATGCACGAGGAAATATTTGGCCCAGTGGCCACAATCATCCGTTTTTCAGAAGAAAACGAAGTGATCAAAATGGCAAATGATACGCCCTACGGTTTAGCCGCTTACTTCTACGGGCGCGACATTGGGCGGGTATTCCGCGTAGCCGAAGCCCTCGAATATGGCATGGTGGGCGTAAACACGGGCCTGGTGGCAACAACGGTTGCGCCGTTTGGAGGGGTGAAAGAAAGTGGAATTGGGCGGGAGGGGTCGAAGTATGGTTTGGAGGATTTTTTGGAAGTGAAGTATATTTGTTTGGGGGGGATATGAGGGAGCGTCGAGGCGTCATCCACGACGAAGGAGTGGGAGACATCTCGACACGGTCAAGGTTTCTTGGATTTCTTTATTTTTTCCAGTTGCTTGTCAAACTCCGAAAAGTATTTTTTGTCCTGCTCTACTCGAAAGACATCGTACTCCGACTCTGCTTTTTCGACTGCAGTATCGTGCGATATTTTGCCAGCATCATCCAACACCTCCAGACTGTTAGAATCCAAAAATTTGTTGGTACGCAATATCCAATCTTTCAAGGCCATGGTCATCTGAAGCCGGTCCTGAAACTCTGCCAAATCGAGATACGCACTTACCAAAAGATTCAGATCCCCTATTTCTTTTTCTGTCAGGTAGTTTTTGGCCACTCGCACGTCGCTTTTCATGATTTTCCCGGTGGGCGCGTTTTTCCAAGTAGTCAGGCCCATATTTTCTTTGTCACGGTCAGCTCTTGATGAACTCTATGAGCGTTTGGGTAGCCCAAATGCGGAACTGGGTGGCTTGGTAACTGTTCACCCGGTAACCGACTGCGATGATGGCATCAAGGTTGTAGAATTCCACCTCGCGGCTTACTTCTCGGTTGCCTTCTGTCTGAACTATTCGAAAATTTCTAATAGTTGCGGCCTCCGCTAACTCGCCTGTCTTGAATATTTCTTTTAGGTGGTAATTGATGGTTGGCACTTCCACGTCGAACAATTCCGCCATTTTCCGTTGGCTAAGCCAGAAGGTCTCGCTTTCGAAGAAGACTTCAATTTTGACCTTGCCCGTGGGGGCAGCGTAAAGCAGGATGTCGTTGAATTGTGGTGTAGGGTCGGGCATGTCTTTGTTTTAAAAGTGGATGGGGCGACAAAAATAACATCATTTTTTAAAACAAAAAATTTATTTTTTGCCAAAATCCTTCACTTAAGCGCAACGTGAAAATTTGACAACTTTTGAAAAGTTGTCAAATTTGGCACGCTACGGTCGCGACATCGGGCGGGTATTCCGCGTAGCCGAAGCCCTCGAATATGGCATGGTGGGTGTAAATACCGGTTTGGTGGCGACAACGGTTGCGCCGTTTGGTGGGGTGAAAGAGAGCGGGATCGGGCGCGAGGGCTCGAAGTATGGGTTGGAGGATTTTTTGGAAGTGAAGTATATTTGTTTGGGGGGGATATGAAACGCGGATTGCGCACAATACAGCATTCCGAAAGTTTAGTTACTCAGTTGTTTCCAAAATGGAAACAACTGAATTAATGTTAAATAATCCTTCGTTTTTGTAGGTATTCAACTTCCCGAAAGTTTTAAACTTTCGGGAAGTTCGGGTCGTTTCGCATTCACTACACCCGCTTGGACTGCGCAGCCGAACCACGGCTGGGCATTCTTTCCCGTAGGGAATCCCTGCTACCTCGGCACCAGCACTTTCCTCAAATACCTATGAATCGAGCTTTCAATACTACTAGCTACATAACCAATCATAGTCCCTTCACTCGGCGCAGAAACACTCATATATTCTGAACTATCATCAGAATTGTGGGCACCTTGGAGTGCTTTGGAATCAACGACTCGCCCAGTGTGCTCGTCCCATAACTCCAACAGCACCGTGCCATTGGCCGAGCGGGTGGCACGGTAAGTGGTAATAGTAGTGGTCTCAGTCTTGTATCTCTGCGTTCGGGAAATGACATGGCCAGCGGAGTCCAATTT
>JACMMM010000340.1 GCA_014379065.1 Saprospiraceae bacterium | reverse complement strand
TTGTCTACGGCATGGAAGCCTTGCGCGGCATGCGTATCCCAATTAACACCTTGCGTGTGGGCAACGACAACCTCTTTCAGTCAGCCATTTTTTCCAACACGATTGCGACATTGATGAATGTAGAAATCGAAGTGCTGGACACAACCGGCGCGGTCGGCGCGGCAAAGGCGGCTGGAGTTTCGGTTGGCATTTTTGGTAACCCGGAAGAAGCCGTGTCACACAGCCTTGCCCCAGTGGCTACTTATGGGCCATCGCCACAAGACCACTCCGGGTACGCTGCGGCGTATACACAATGGCGCAAGTATCTATAACCAGATATGGTTCCCATCCTGTTTTCCAACAGTTAGAAAGAATTAACTCCAATCGTTTATCTTGAAAACCAAGGCAAAGGTTGCTGCGTATATATTGAAGTTACAAGCCAAGGTTTGCTCATTCGTTGTTCAAATTTTTGAGCAAACCAATCTCTTTGTTCAAATGTTGGTCAAAGGCTTGTTCAGAGAAAAAAAAGCATGACTTTTGCGCTGCCAAATCCGCGCTCGAAAGCGGCAGCGGCTTTTTAACTGATGCAAGACCAACAACTAATCTACCGTCTTCAAGCACAAGATCGCACAGCCATCGGTACTCTATACGATGCTTATGGCGGCGCCTTGTTTGGCGTGGTGCTACGCATTGTGCAGCAACGAGAGTTGGCGGAGCAGGTTTTGCAGGACACGTTTGTGAAGGCTTGGCGCAATGGCGCAAGCTATGATGGAGCGAAGGGGCGATTGTTTACTTGGCTGTTGAATATAGCGCGAAACACGGCGATTGATGCGACGCGAACGGCTCACTTTCAAAAATCTCGGAAAACTGATTCACTCGATGCACTCGTATATAGTCCAGGCGGCGAAAGTATTAACCCCGACCAGATAGGTGTGCGAGAAGTAGTAAACCGATTGGATGAAAAATACAAGTCGCTTATTGACCTCGTCTATTTTCAGGGTTACACGCAGGAAGAAGTTGCCGAAGAAACAGGGATCCCACTCGGCACTATTAAAACGCGCTTGAGGTATGCTATCAACGAGTTGCGGGCAATCTTTGTGGAAAAAGGAATGGCAGTTCTAATGCTTTTTGAGTGGTTTGAATGGATGAATGGATGAATGGATGAAATGAGTTAGGTACTGGGGATGGCACATGAAAATGCTGAGTGTATATTTTGAAAATTGAAAATTTTGGGATGCTGAGAATTCTTAAATAAGAATTCCCTTCCCGGCAAATACTTGATAACCAACCAAGACAGTACAACGGCGACGTTTATGCTGTCAAAATAAATCATGGATACCCAATCGTTCATCCAATCGGGCTTGCTTGAAGCTTATGTGCTTGGGCAATGTTCAGCAGAAGAGCGCGCACAGGTGGAGCGCATGGCAGCCGAGCACGTCGAAGTGCGCGCCGAGCTGGACTCCATTGAAGCTTCGCTTGAAGGTTATGCTGCAGCCCATGCGGTTCAGCCTCCTGATTGGGTGAAAGCAAGCATCATGAAGCGTATTGAGCTAGAAAAGCCAGACCTTTCTCCGCCCAATGTCCCGATGCCCATCCCTAGTAAGTTCCCCTTGAGGCTTTTTCAATTCCTGGCATTTGTTTTGGCCGCCGCCTGCAGCTTCCTTTTCTTAAGGCAAAAGGAAATGGGTCATGAAAATCAGGAACTTAGGCTCAAATCCGACTCGCTCTACCAAGTGCTGATCGCCTGTAACCAAGAGGCCCAAAAGCCCGACCCTATCGCCGAATTGGTCTGTGACCCAGCTACCCAGCACATCCTCGTGTCTGACGGAAAAGGGATCAGTACCATTGTTTATTACAATGCCCGTTTGAAAAGAATGGCTTATGATCCATATAATATTCCTACCCCCAAACTTGGAAGTCATTATCAATTTTGGGCTATAGTGGACGGAAATCCTGTCAGCATGGGAATGAAAGCAGCCAACATGTGCGAATCGCTTCGCACCGTTGAAAACGCTATAGCCTTCGCCATTTCAGAGGAAGACAAGCCGGAGGGCAACCCAGCACCCAGCAAAGTACTGGCGATTGGGAACGCGGGCTAGGCTTTTGAATTTGCCACTTTTCAAATTGATTCATACCTTTTCCACTGCGATTCGTCGGTAATTCCGCCGAATCGCAGTGTTGTTTCTGCTCTTTTGTGCCGCTAAACCAATCCACCAATCACCTATCCACCAATCCACCAATCACCAATCACCAATCACCTTCCAAAGCCATGACACAAGAAGAAAAACAAGCCAAATCCTCCGAAATCATCAAAAATCACCTCGGGTTTTCGCTCGGCGCAGCATTAATTCCCCTGCCAGGCGCAGATTTGCTCGCTGTGAGCGGGGTACAGCTTAATATGCTCCGTCAACTCGCCAAACTTTACAACGTCAGTTTTTTTGACAACTTAGGCAAAACCATCGTGTCGGCCATTGTCGGCGGCAGCGCGGCGCGCCTGGGCGCGAGCCTTGTGAAGGCCATTCCTGGGGTGGGCACCATCATTGGTGAATTGAGTATGCCGATCCTTTCCGGGGCTTCCACTTGGGCATTGGGGCGAACGGTGGCCAACCATTTACACAGAGGCGGTACGTTAGAAGATTTGGACCTGACAAAGGCCCGCAAAATCTACGAAACTGAAATAGAGGAGGGCAAAAAAGTGGTGCAGGATATGGGAGAAAACGAACCTGCGCCTCAAAGTGAATCCGATGCGGCGATAGACAAGATCAAAAAACTCGCGGATATGAAGGAGGCGGGAATCCTTAGTGAAGAGGAGTTCAAACAGTTGAAGGAGAGGCTTATAACGCAGATTTGATCGGCGC
>JACMMM010000339.1 GCA_014379065.1 Saprospiraceae bacterium | reverse complement strand
GGAGCGACTGAAAAAATCTAAATTTTCTATCGAAGATCGGGTCGGTATTTTTTTTGTTGGGCCGATGGACTTTCAAAGCAGTGCTGGCGATTTTTTTTGGCAATGGGGCGCTGATCCCCAAAACAAGGTGCCCGTTTCCACATTGCGCCAGACATGGGAAGACATGAAATGTCTTCATCTTTTTTTAGCTTTTGTCTCCACTATACTACTTCCTGACCCCCCAGATCCGCTTTTCCGTCCTTCTGTGGTCAGCACCAACATCGGGTATAAGCAGTTTCTGTGGAAAGGGTATTTTCCGGAAACATCTGAATATTGGTCTCAAAACCCTCTTTACAGTTCCAATTCAATTATGTTCGAGAATACCTATAACAATTGTGCCAAGCGGATATTTGGGGTGGCAAACGCCGTTGCCTTGTTAGAGAGTAATGGATTCAGGGTAGGGCACGAACCTGAAGAATTCATCAAAAAAAAGTTGGTTTACATCGAAACCAGAGATAGCTCTAATATGTATGGTGTCATTACGGATACTCGCGACGAAACAAACTATAAAACCCGTTTGATTGGTTGCGAAACATGGCTGGTAGATAATATGCGTTGGTCGGGTGCAGGCTGCTTTTATGACGAGGATCAAATCAATCTCAACCCTTTCGGGCGGCTTTATACTTGGAAGCAAGCAAAAGATGCATGCACTGGATTAGGCCCCGGTTGGCAACTGCCCACTCCTCAACATTGGCAATCTCTCCGAAATTTGTTAGGGAATACCTCTTCATCTTTAGCAACCTTGCCAGGAGGTCTACAAGTCAAGGCTGGAGGTTGGCGTACAAGCGGCGGTTATTTCGACCATAAAGGCGACATTGGAGCTTATTGGTCATTTTATGAGGGGTTAGGTTTTTTGGTTCACTTGCCCTCAGGTCAAATGCGTTCGGCGCGGATTAATGGAAATTACGCTTTGTCTTGCCGTTGTGTAAAAAAATAAAAAACATCTCTCTCATTAGGGCCAACCTCTCGTTTTATAGATAATGAACGATCCAAATTCATCACCCATCATACTCCATTCTAACTGGCGGGCCATGCGCCTTGGCATGCTGGGCTGGGTAATCCTTGGTGCAGCAACATTCGGTCTGCTATATTTATACAGTAGCATAAGAGGAGGAGGATTTGACGATTATTTTCGGGATTGGCACAATTGGGCATATGTTATCATCGCTGCTAAATTGATCCACTGGGGTTTGAATTGGTGGCGTTATGGAATCGAACCGTATGCGCCCAATCGCTGGAAAAACGAAGTCAGGTTATACCTCGACAAAAAGGAGATTGAAATTATTGCTGGTGGCAAGTCACGTATGCTACCGTTTGAGCACATCAACCGAGTCATCTATCAAGGCAGTTCACCGATTTTTACCACCTATTATCTTTATTGGGTAGAGACGAAAGGGAAGCAAACGCCGCTCCTGGCTTTTACAAATGAACAGGAATCCAATAAATTTTATGATATCATGGAACGCCAAGCGAGATTGACAGTCGTACAGAAGCCTTCCAGTCCCTAACTTCTGTAGTCTGTCACTCCAAGAAAACTTCATCCACAAACACCCAGCCCCGTTCCCCTTTTCCCGGATGCCAGGCCGGGAGTTTCGTCACGGGCTTAGCTACAATCTTCAAAACATTGATTTTTCGCGCTTTGAAAGTGCAATTGAATCCCACTCGATACCCCGGAGCGCCCACTTTCTCAGGCTGCTTCGGGTTTAGTTTTTTCAGAAGCACCAAATTCCTTTGATTGCTTCCGCCCCAAACCTGAATTTCTGCCGCAGGCATGATATAACTGCCAATATCCACCAGGCTGCTGAACGAAACCGACGAAAGGGTAGTGGGCTTTTTAAAGAGCAAAAGAGCCTCCAAATTGGTTTCCTTGTAACCCAGCCATTTGTTGCTTCGAAATTCCGTGTCGCCGATTTTTTTGTTGGCCAGGGTTTTCGCGCCCTCGCCTTTGTATTGGGGGTTGGGCGGGTATCGAAGTACGATGGAGTCGGGGAGAATTCCAGATTTGTAATAACTGCGCGTAGCCACTTCGCTGCTGATCCAACCGGGCAAAAAGGCTTTGGCGTTGAGTTGGCAGGACTTTTCAATCGTAATGCTGTCGCCCAAATAAATGGGCGAATTCATGCTATCAGGCACAGTTCCATCCAGGGTATACCGAAGTTCTGCGCCTCGAATGAAATTCTTCAATTTGACTTTTGTGCTATTGTTGAACACCTGCGCCTCGTCCTCGATGATCGGGGCGTTCAATTTGGCTATTATGCCTTCGCCTTTAAAGCCCAATTCGATGTGGACTTTGGGGAAGTGCAGTTTCAAAGTGGGTAAATCCTGTTCTGTAACGGAAGTATTCCAAAGGTATAGCACAGACAACTCCGTCAAACTGTGCAATGCTTCCAAATCACTTGCTTTCACAGAAGTACCTGACAGTGAGAGACTTCGCAGGGAATTTAAGGCCCTTAGCTCGCCCAGGGTGGCGCCTGTGATTTGGGTAAAAGCCAGATTGAGTTGGCGGAGATTGGGAAATATGGCGATGGATTTCAAGTCATCGTCATTCAAAGGCATTTTATTCAGGTTTAGGCTCACCACCTGTTCTTTTATGACCTCCAATTCATTCAAATACGCACTTTTAAAGGCCGAAATGCCATAAAAATCAACGCTCAAGGCGGGTGAATTTACCGCTAAAGGTGTCACGACGCGGTAATCGTTGTTCAGTTTTTGAATAATAGACGCATCGGCTGCCTCGAAAGGGTAGGGGGTAGGGGCGACCCTTGTGGTCGCCCCTACAATCATGGCGGTCGCTAACAATCGCAGGGTATCATTTTCAGGCAAATCCACTATTTTCAGGCTAAAATTGGCCCCGTTTTTTATCCAACGGTACAAAAGGCTGATTTCTTCTTCGGTCAGTTGAGTCTTCCCTTTGGGTGGCATGTGTTCTTTCTCCTCCAAAGGCAGGTGAATCCGTTGGAGCATTAAACCCAAATCTTTGGCAGTCGAGTCCCAGAGCACGCCGTTTTTCCCACCTTTTAAGAGTAAGGCTTCGGTTTCCATGTTCAAATCGCCCTTGAGCTTGTTGGAATTATGGCAGTTCATGCACTTTTCCTTCAGAATAGGTCGAATCAGGTGTTCAAATACAAGGGCATTTTCGAGTGAAACCGGTTGGCTTTGCAGCTCATGCGTTACGGGGGCAAAGAGATAGTTTTCACCGTGTGTTAGCGTCGCACCCTGATGTCCGGCAATTAATAGAACAAATAAGATCAATCCAGCCATTGCAGGGGTGGCGATTTTTAATCCCCGGAAAAATGCTCGAAAGGAATACCAGACCCATGCCGTTACAGAAACTGCAATGCCGCTCCACTGATGCCAAAACAGGGTATTAATCTCGTATCCGCCTTCTTTGGACAAGAATAAACCCATCAATGCGGTCACCACAGCGCTTACGGCAGACGAAAGCAGCAATCCATCACTGATATTTTGGAGAATAGGATGATTTTTAGTTTGAATGGTCATTTCCCAGATTCCGGCCAATAGCAATAATACAATGGGAAAGTGAAGCACCAAGGGATGCATTCGTCCGGCCACTTGCAAAAAAGCGGGCAGCTCCATTTTTGCACCAAAGAGGGCTAAAAACAGCAATAGACAGTTCAACCCAAAGCATAAATTGGAGAAAACAGAGGTCCAGCGTTTCTGGGTCATTCAATAAAGATTTACCTCTTCTATAAAAAGCCAGGCGTGGTTGTCCGTGCCAGGATGCCCCTCCGGAATTTTGACCAAGGGATAGACTTTCAATAAGATACGAGTCGTTTTACGCGGCTTTTGAATCTTTAAAGTGAGGGCGCGACACTGGGATTTGCCCATATTTTCGGAAAGTTCGATGATCTCTTGGCCAATCATTTCCCACTTGTCTGTACCTTTTGCTGCTGCGTACACCTCTACTTTTTGTGGCAAGAATATCCAGGCAGCTTGATTTTCCAGTACATGAAGCAAGACCTGCTTTACCTTTTTGGACTTTGCAAGGCTGATCTCAAGATTTACAGTGTCTGATAAAAAACCCATCCAAGTCTTGCTGTTGAACGCGTCTATTCCGCCAAGACGGTCTATCAATGTTTTGGGGCCAGAACCTGGATACAGTTTATGGGGTAGGGTAGTGGTGATGCTTTCAATGGGCATACCTGCCTTGTAAAACGAGGCCTCCACCACGTCGGAGGGGTTGAATCCTGCTCCGAAAACTGTGGCTTTCAAGACATTGTATTTATTTTTCAGGAGAATTGGCTGGGTATAAATGCGGTCTTTTTCCGTGGGGATTTGCCCATTGGTAGTATAACGGATTTGTGTGCTGTCCTTGGCAAATTCAATGGAAACCCGGCATTCTGTTTTAAAATATGCCGACTCGAATTGCAGATAGGGTGGGGCGAGTTTAAAAGTGCCCTGGGCCATGGCGGATAAACTCACCATGAATAAACCGAAAGTTTGGAGGAATTTTATCATAGTACAGGTTCAAATTTGTATGGATAGGTTTTTCCGGAATTCCACTGGGCTACATAGAGGTTTTCTTCGTCGTCTATGCAGACATCGTGGGGGTACTGAAAGGCTTTGATGGTCTGGTACATTTCTGATAAGGCAGGCCCGTTGTAAGTCGGTTCAGATCCGGCAAGATTGGAAACTACTTTGTTTTGCTTGTCCAAAATGGTCACAAACCCAGATTGCTGTCCCTGTCTGCTTTCAGATTGCAGAACAGCAGCGTATAAATATTCTCCTTTGATGACTGGACGGCAAACCCATGCTCCGGGCAACCCAATGGTTTCCAGATAATTACCTTCCAAATCATAGCGCTTGAAAGCGTTTTGCTGACGCGAGCTGATCATCAGGCTTGGCATAGCTTTATCCCGCAAATCCAAGCAGATACCGTGCGCATTCAGCAAGTGCTTCGCAGCTTCACCTCTTCCCCCAAAGTGACGAATGTATCGCCCTTGAGCATCGTATTGAATGATGAAATCCTTGCCATAACCATCGGCCACATAGATATCGCCATTGGGCGCGATGGCCGTTTCGGTCGGGATGTATTCCTCTGGCTTGGTGTACATGCCCGTTTCTTTGGGGTAATCGATTATCATCAAAACCCGCCCATCAATCGTTGTTTTGATGACCTGATGCCGATTGTTGTCGCAGATGAACAATACATCTGTGCCGTTTTCATTGAACAGGGTAAACCCATGAGCGCCAGGGTATTCTGTGCCCCAAGTATCAAGAAGTTTTCCATTCTTGTCGTAGATAAGGGCGTTGTTTTTGGTTTCGTTGGTCAACAGCAGAATTCGCCCCTTTTGATCTTGAACCATTTCGTGGCAGTCATTCACCGGGAATCGGCTAACATCGGCCTGGCTCCAACGGGTGTTGATGCGGTAGCGCTTGTTGTTGTGGCCAAGGATGGTGTCGTTTTTGGCTAAAACTTGAGGGACAACCACGGCACCAGCCAAACTGAGCGAAGTGTTGATTAGGAAATCGCGTCTTTTCATCATTTTTTATTGAAACCTCGTAGGTTTTCAAAACCTACGAGGTTTTTGGCAATTAATGATCAAGCAATCAACCCCTGAACTACCTTCCCACTCACATCCGTCAAACGATACCGCCTGCCCAGATGCTTGTAAATCAATTTCTCATGATCAAGCCCCATCAAATGCAGGGCTGTGGCGTGAAAATCATGCACATGCACCGGATTTGAAGCGATATTGTACCCAAATTCGTCCGTTTCACCATATACACCGGGCTTAACGCCGCCCCCAGCCATCCAAATCGTGAAACAGCGTGGATGGTGGTCGCGGCCGTAATTATCCGCTGTTAAAACACCTTGACAGTAGTTGGTTCGGCCAAATTCGCCGCCCCAAACGACCAGGGTTTCATCCAACAAGCCTCTTTGTTTCAGGTCTGTTATCAGCGCAGCCGAAGCCTGGTCGGTGTCCTTGCATTGGCCGACGATTTGAGTAGGCAGATTGTCATGAGCATCCCAGCCTTGGTGGTAAAGTTGAACGAATCGAACGCCACTTTCCGAAAGTTTTCTAGCCAGCAGGCAATTGGCGGCATAAGTACCCGGCACCAAACATTCGGGGCCGTACAATTTTACGATGCTTTCTGGCTCCTTGCTGACATCAGTCACTTCAGGAATAGCAGTTTGCATCCGGTACGCCATCTCGTATTGCTGGATTTTGGCCTTGATTTCAGGGTCTCCAAAGTGTTGGTAACTCTCTTCATTCAAACTGGCCAGCCGATCCAACATTCGCCTGCGGTCGGCCTTGTCTATGGCTTCGGGATTATTCAGATACAGTACCGGGTTTTCTCCATTGCTGAATTGTACGCCCTGGTGAATGGAATCTAAAAAACCATTGGTCCACAATTTTGAATAGACGCCCTGGCTGTTGCCTTTGCCTTTGGAAAGCAGCACACAGAATGCGGGCAAGTTTTTGTTTTCACTGCCCAAACCATAACTCAACCAAGCCCCCATGCTGGGCCGATTGCCCACCTGTGCCCCCGTTTGAAAAAACGTAAGAGCAGGGTCGTGGTTGATGGCTTCAGTGTACATGGTTCGGATAAAACACAGGTCGTCCACTACTTTGGAGGTGTATGGGAGCAGTTCGCTCAACCAGGCTCCATGTTGTCCGTATTGTTGGAAGGCAAATTTTGAGCCCGCCAAAGGAAAGGACTTTTGGTTCGAGGTCATGCCAGTGAGACGCTGACCCATGCGAACGGAAGCAGGAAGGTCTTGCCCCTGCATTTCGCGCAATTTGGGCTTGTGGTCAAACATGTCCAATTGGGAAGGCGCGCCATTTTGAAATAAGTAAATGATGCGTTTTGCCTTGGGAGCAAAGTGCGGCAAACCGGCCATCATCATATCGTCCTCATTTCCAGAAAATAAGTCGGGAATCAGTAATGAACCTAGGGCAATACTGCCTAGGCCAAGGCTTAGCCTCGACAGGAATTTGCGGCGGTTCATGTTTAAACCATGTTCGAGCACTTCCTTTTCCATGATTTACGATTTTGTAATGGCTTCTTCCATGTTGTAAATAGTGTTCACCACTTTCATCAGCGCAGCCGATTCATCCAGATCCAAAGTCTTGTTAACAGGCGAATCGCCAACGGCTAAAGTTTTCAGGGCATTCAATTGTTTAGCTCGGAATAACTGCAATTGTTCAGCGTAATACTCCTTCAAAATGCCCAATTCTTTCGGCGAGGCTTTTCGGCAGATAATGCTTCGGAACGCAGCGGCTATTTTGTCGTCAACTGCTCTGTTTTCCGCCTGCAAATGTTGTGCAAATACCCTCGATGCCTCCAACACAGTCGGGTCGTTCATCATGATAAAAGCCTGTAAAGGTGTGTTCGTCCTAGAGCGCTTAACCTCACATTGGTCACGATTGCTGGCATCAAACACAATCATAGAAGGGGGTGGGAGCGTGAGCTTGATAAACGTGTACATCCCACGGCGATAAAGGGCATTTTCTTTATCCTGCTCGTAAGTTTTCAAAACGCCACGGCCCGAGGTAGCGCCTTCCCACAAGCCTTTGGGTTGGTACGGTTTTACGCTTGGGCCACCAATTTCTTTGACTAATAACTGGCTGGTTTCCAATACCATATCCCGGATAAACTCTGCTTTGAAGCGTAATCGGGGTGCTCTAGCCAAGTAGAGGTTATCAGGATCTAAAGCGAGGTGCTGTTCCTTGATTTCCGAAGATTGCCGGTAAGAAGTAGACATGAGTATTTGCTTAACTAGGCGTTTGATGTCCCAATTATGCTCCATGAAATCAACCGCCAGCCAATCCAGCAATTCAGGGTGGGTGGGTAAATTCCCCTGCATGCCAAAATCGCCCGTCGTTTTTACCAGCCCGGTTCCAAATAATTCCTGCCACAGTTGGTTGACAAAAACACGTGCGGTTAGCGGGTTATCTTTGGTGATAGTCCATTGGGCCAGTCCCAGGCGGTTGCGCGGATACAGGAGCGTATCGAAGGGTAGGACTGCTTCCAAAGCGGTTGATTTCACCGCATCCCCATGCTTGTCATAGGCGCCTCTATTAAGAATATAGGTCGTGCGGGCTGTGTCCATTTCGCCCATTACCGATACTGAAACAGTCCCCGTATCCGGCTTGTTGATAAAGGTTAAAATTTCGGAAACCTCCTTATCTGAGAGAGTTAAAATTGGTTTTTTAGCTGGTTTAGAGGCGTTTACGTCTCCTTCAAAGCCAGATTCTTTGGAGGTGTTGAAAAAGCCAAACAACTGATAATAATCCTTTTGTGTGATAGGATCGTACTTATGGTCGTG
>JACMMM010000338.1 GCA_014379065.1 Saprospiraceae bacterium | reverse complement strand
CCTTGATTTTATCCGCGCCTCCGGGGGTGTGCCGGGCGAGATTTTTAACCTGAAAAAATACGCCGAAAAAAGCCGGGCCGGGTTTCAACGCGGAAAAGAGCGCGGCTTTAAAACGCAAATCCGCTTTGCTTTTATCGAACGAATTGCCAGCGCTGAATTCGCCTCCGAGCGCGGTATATTCCACTATCACAGCTACAACGGGAAAGGGGAAACCTATAATGGTTACGGTAAATTCCATGTGGTTGAACGACTCGAGCAGGGACACTGGAAAATCCTTTTTGATTACGACAGCAACGAAAACGGCACGATTGACAAGGCTGATTTTGATGCGGGCTTTTCGTTAAACGATTGGTCAGTTTTGATCAAGCCAAGGAACTAGCATTGGATGGAAAACAGCCAGACCAGCAAAAACTGCAGCGCCATCAGTCCGTCAATAAGGGGCTTTTGCCAAGACTCCCAATCCTTTTTTTGTAGCAAATACTGCAGCCACCAAGTGCTAAACCCAAGAGAAACAGCCAAACCTGCGCCATTGGGAAAGTCATAAATATTGAAATATAGATTCACGCAAATGCATACTCCTGCAAACGCCAAACTTTTGTAAATCAATGCAATAGACTTTTCAAAACCCAGTGCTCCGGTCATGGTTCTCAGCCCATGCCGAAGATCGTAATCTGCATCGCAAAGGTCGTAGGCCAGGGCCAACGCGAAAATAAAAGCCGCCCTTCCCAAGAGCAGAAAAAGCAGCATTGGCCATTCAGCGAACGGCGTTGGCAAAAGCACCGTCACCCAAGCCCAAGTCAGCGCGATCGTAAGCGGTTTGGCGAGGAGTCGGCTACGCAAGCCTGCATTTCCGGGTCTCTGAAATCCATAGTAGGCCAGCCAAAACAATACGGGTGTCAAGACGATTAATTGTGCCCCAATTTGTTCTGGCGCGGCAACCAGCGGAATCAAGAAACAAATTCCACCCAGAAACCCTGCGGCCCAGGCTACGTTCCGATACCAGCGATTTGGATGGGTACAATAATAGCCAAACAGCGTCCCACCAAACACAAACCCGTCCAACCAACCGAGTGTGAGCGGAATGCCGAGTAGCAAGCGCGTCTGCGCCATCAGGCTCAGAGCACAGCAAGCAATCCAGAAAGTTTGGAAAAAAAATCGAATAGTACCCATTTCTGGCAAAGGCTGATCAATCGAGTGCCGCATCCACCGAATGGCTTGTGAATTGACGTGGTAGATTTTTTGTTCATCAAGGCTTGAGGAGGGCTCAATGCGGGACATTTTAACCGACGAAGAACGCAGATGAACGGAAAATATAACCGTCAATTCACAAGCCATTCGGTGGATGCGGCACTAGCCACCAGTCTAAACGATAATCGAACAGGATCCAGTGCAAAACCCCGAATATCACACCGACGATTGTTCCTACCAATACCTCAATCTTCTTATGCCGCCCCAGCACAATCCGTGACCACCCGATGAAAGGTGCAAAAGCCAACAATCCGAGGCCTATCCAAAAATGGACGGGAAGCACCAGAAAACTTACATAATAGCCCATGACGGTATGTTGGGAGACTTTGATCTTGGCATTTATCGCATAACAGACCAGCATCAGTAACCCAAAAAACAAGGTGTCGCCAATAAAAGGCTGGCCTAAAAAATACAAGGCGCTGGCTGCCACCAAAGTCAAAAGCAGAATAGGGCGATAAATATTGCTAGCGCGTTCTTTTCGCACAGACACATCCCAATTGGAAATCTCGCCCTTCTTTTTTTTGAAATACAGGAAGACGACCATGACTACGATGCAGATAAATATGGCTGCAAGTGTGGGCCATGCGGCCTCAAAACCAACTTTTAGAATGGTTAGCCAAGCGAGGACGAGGGGAAGGAGGAGGAAGGGGTGGCCCAGGGCGGAGATTAGGTTGGCGGTGGATTTTGTCATTAAAATAAGGAATATGCTTTAAGTGCAATAATTATTTGAAAAAAAACACAAAATGTTTTTTATTTTCAAAATAATCCTTTTCTTTGCGACACAAATTTTTTTAAATTGGGTCGTGCTATGCTATCCAAGCCAAATGGTATTTTTTTAGAAGCAATAGCCAATTGTGGGGAAGGGGTTGCATCTCAAAGCTCCAGAGTTGTGCCTTTTTTCTTGAATTTTCTACCAAAAGGTTTGGGTCAGGTAATTGCAATTCAAGCTTCAGGTTATAGCATGTATCCAACAATAAAGTCAGGCGACGTATGTTTGTTTTATTCACCTTACCCACTAACAACCCAAGATGCAAAATGGGTGGATCAAATCTACCTTGTATCAACTAGAAATAGAGGACTTCAAATTAAATTTGTAACAAGAACTCTTGATGAAATAGGCCTTCCTACAGGCATCAACTTGATTTCATTGAACCAGAAATTAAATTTACCTGCTGTTAAGTTGGATGAAAATGAGGTAGATAAAATTTATAAATTTTATGATCGAATTGACGACAAAGAATTTTTTGAGAAAGTTATGTGGACCCGAGAATCAGTTGATGAATAAAAGGGGGCTTCTATGTAGACAACTTGGAGGTGTCTGTGTCGGGTTAGCCGCTTCAATTCATCAAGAGCTTCTCATTCTCAAATACAAACTGAATTCACTCAAGCTGCCGCAAACTCTGTGTACGGGCGGTATTCCGGCGGCTGCAAGCCCAGCACGATGTCCTCCCTCGGCACACCTTTACGGAGCAGTTCATCAGTGATTTGTTCTTCCGTCCAATTGGTCTGTAACCAGATTTTCCCATCGGGCTTTATGTCAAAATGGAGGATGATGGACTCCAAACGCCGCCCCTTGTACCAGCCGATGCGAGCCAACTGGAAATAGTTATGTTCGGTATCCACGATGATTTTGTCCTCCGTCTCTTCGCCGGGACCGTAATCGTTGGCGTGTTGCTGTAAGATTTCACGGAGAATGCTACTGTAGCGGGCTATTTTTTCGCTTACTTTTCCCATTACAAAATTGTTTCGGTACTGGGTTCAAAGATAAGCATCAATTCCTCAACGGCTTCCCATTCTCCAACATATACTGAATCCGCTCCAACGTCTTTTGTTCCCCACAAAGCGAGAGAAACGCCTCCCGTTCAATATCCAACAAATACTGCTCGCTCACCTGCTGCGGACTGGTCAAATCGCCCCCACAAAGTACCCAAGCCACTTTTTTGGCGATGAGGATGTCGTGTTCGGAGGCGTAATTGCCGAGTTTGAGCGAGTGCGCCGCGACGTACAAAGCACCCAAGCCCGTGCGACCAAGCACATTGATGTCTTTGCGTTGTATAGGCATCACATAGTCGTCGGCGAGTTCCAGCACCTTCTTTTTGGCTTCGCTGATATTGCGGGCAGTGTTGTGAACAACCGAGTCCTTTTGCGGCAACAAGTAGCCGTAGTTGAATGCCTCGTAGGCCGAGGTCGCGACCTGCGCCGTCGCAATGGTCTTGAATCGGTCAATCAAACGCGGGATCTGCACATCGCCTTCCTTGGAGATTTCGTCCGAAAGGCGGAGCGCAAACTCCTTGGTGCCCCCCCCGCCGGGAATGATACCTACGCCAACTTCCACGAGCCCAATATAACTTTCAGCAGCTGCTACCACGGAATCCGCGTGCATCGAAAACTCGCAGCCGCCGCCAAAAACGTAACCCTGCGTGGCAATCACCACCGGAATGGACGAGTAGCGAATGCGCATCGAAGTCTGTTGGAACACATTGGTCGCCATGTTCAGTTCGTCCCAGTTCTGCTCGTAGGCCATCATGGCCACCATCATCAGGTTGGCACCGACGGTGAACTGCTGGGCGTTGTTGCCGATCACCATACCTTTCCAGCCTTGTTCTTCCGCAATCTGAATGGAATCATTGATGCCCCGCAAAATGCCCTCTCCGATGGTGTTCATTTTAGAGTGGAATTCGAGGCAAAGCACTCCATCGCCAATATCGTGCAAGGTGCATTCTGAATTGGTATAAACTGGCTTTTGCGAGCGGTAGGCATCCAAAATAATGAACGATTCCCCGCCGGGCAACTCCTCGTATTTTTTGGACATTGGATTGTAACACAAGCGTTTGCCGCCCTCCGTTTTGTAAAACGAGGTGTTGCCAGCTGCCAGCATTTCTTTCACCCAAGCGGCGATTTTTTCGCCTTGTTTTTCAGCGAGTTCGACCGCGTCGGCTACGCCTGCCATGTCCCAGTATTGGAACGGGCCGACTTCCCAGGCAAAGCCTGCGCGAAGCGCGTCATCAATGGCGTAGGCGGTATCGGAAATTTCTGGGACGCGGTTGGAAACGTAGGCGAACAGGCCAAGGAAGGAGCGTTGCAACATTTCCGCCCCTTTATCTGTGCCTTTGAAAATCGCCTTCATCCGGCGCGGCAATTCCTCGATCTGCTTCAGCGTGTCGAGGATAGCGAGTTTCTCTTTTTGTGGAACAGCGTATTCCAGCGTGTCAAGACTCAATGCCAACACTACGGGACGGCCTTTTGCGTCTTTTTCTGCCGTTTTTTTGTAAAAACCTTGGCCTGACTTGTTCCCGAAAAACTTGTTCTCCACCAAAAAATTCAAAAAGTTCGGCACCTCCATTTTTGAAATCTGCTCGTCGTCCGGGCAGTTTTGTTTCATGCCATTGATGACATGAACCGCTGTATCCATGCCTACCAAATCCGCGAGACGGAAGGTGCCGGTTTTGGGGCGACCGATGGCCGGGCCGGTGAGCGCGTCGGCAGTGTCGATGCCGAGTCCTAGTTCGTGGGTAAGTTGAAATATCTTGGCCATGGCATACACGCCCACACGATTGGCGATGAAGGCCGGGGTGTCTTTGCACAGCACGGTTTGTTTGCCCAAATGCACGTCGCCGTATTCCATAAAAAACGCGGTCACCTCGGGGTTCGTCTCGGTTGTTGGAATGACCTCGAACAGGCGCATGTAGCGTACGGGGTTGAAAAAGTGTGTGCCGCAAAAGTGCTGTTTAAAATCCTCGCTGCGGCCTTCGGCCATCAAGTGGATGGGAATGCCCGAAGTGTTGGACGTTACCAGCGAGCCTTTCGAACGGAACTGTTCTACCTTCTCGTAAATCTGTTTTTTGATGTCCAAACGTTCCACCACGACCTCGATGATCCAGTCATAATCTTTGATTTTCGGAAAATCGTCGTCAAAGTTGCCCACCTTGATCCGGCTGGCGAATTTGTTGTCGTAGAAGGGTGCGGGCTTGGCTTTCAAGGCATTTGCCAAGGAATCAGCTGCGATTTTATTCGCCCCCCCTGCCCCCCCTGAAGGGGTGGTGGCAAGATCAAGAAGTAGCACTTCGAGGCCACAGCCTGCGAGATGGGCGGCGATGCCAGTACCCATGAGACCCGAGCCGAGCACGGCGACTTTGCGGATGCGTTTGTTGAGCATGATGTTGGAGCGAAAATTTGCCCGCGAAGGTAGGCAACTCGATCGCTATGCACCAAACTACCAACCGTTCGATTGTGTACCCTTCAAAAAAGGCTCAATACTTGCCCAAACAGCCGCAAAATTTTCCAGAAAAACACCGTGCGCAGCATTGGGAATGATGCTGATTTGATGGTTCTGAATCATGCGGGCGGCATTGACAACGTGTTCGACTGAATTTCCATTGTCGCGGTCGCCAGCTAGCACCAAAACAGGGCATTTTATTCTACTCAACAACTCCTTTCCAACGGTTGCCTTGCTGTAAAAATTAGTTACTTGTTTAAACATATCTTCCAAACGTTGCGGTTCTGGCATGAGTTTAAGTTGTTGTTCCCAATAATTTTTGTCCAATTCGATGGCTTGTTTTGATGTCAAATTAAAGTCCCTCTGTCCGGGGTATAATTCTCCTGCGCCGATCACCACCATTTTTTTGATACGATTTGGGTACATCGCACCCAACTGATAGGCCGTAAAACCGCCATCGCTGAACCCTAGCGCCAGCACACTGTCTTTCGTCACGGCATTGATGACCGCCAGAGCATCGTTGGCTCGTTGTTCGAGTGTCATTGGTTTGTTGCCCAACTCAGACTTTCCATGCCCCCGTGTGGAAATGGCGATGACTTGAAATTTGTCCTTTAAACGGTCTATAAAATCCGCCAATTCAACCGTTGAGCCCAACAACCCACCGTGCAAAAGCAGCATTGGCTGGCCCTTTCCATAAACTTCGTAATATATTTTGGCATCGTCTGCCTGCACAAAGTGCCCCGCGCTCGCATTGTTCCCGTAAGGAATCTTATTGACCACGTTGGACGGCTGAAACACCCTTCTCAAGTTTTTCTGTCCATGAACAATTTTTAAGTCTTTAAAATAGCCCTCCGTGCCAATGTCCACCCACAAACCTATGCCGCCGGTGGTCGTTTTGCCGAGCATTTTGGGAACAATCATCGTGGAGTATTTGGCATCGTTCACAAACAGTTCGACTCGTTCGCCATTCACTTCGATGCGCATCGTGATCCATTCATTGATGTTCACAGGCGCGGCGGTCTCGTACATCTCTGGAAATTCCTTTCTCAGCCGATCGAACTTGAAATCCGGGTACGCGAAATACTGGACCGTTTTATTTCTGGACTTTTGATTGTCAGACCTGCCCACTTTTGGTCGCAGGTAAATGGATTCAAAACCCTTGTCATTTTCATCAATCCGAAAAGCAAGACCAATAAAACCTTGCGCGAACTCAAACGGTGAGGGGTTTTGAATCCGACTCAACATTTTTACCTCAATGACCCCGTTTTCGAGCTGAACGTTGTCAAGTTTAACGTACGTCGGTTCATCTACGGTAGCCTCCAACCTTTTGACGTCGAAAGGAATAGCATTCAAATCCCTCTCGACTTTCAAAACTTCTTCGCCGTTGAGTTTTACAATGGAGGCGTGGACGTTTTTGGCCTCGAATGTTTGGTTTTGAAATGTTATATTTTGAGCAAATGCGACAAGGGCACAAAGGCTTAAAAGGATGGTGAGGTTGAATCTCCTTTTCATAAAAATTGGTTCGTTTGATTGAATAAAAAAATGAACATGAGCCAAGTGAATCAGGGCTTTGATATCCAACCACTGATTCGCATGACTCATGTTGTTGTGAAAAAAGGCTTTTGTTCAGGCCGAATTACTTCGACTTATTGTACATATAATTTACAATTTTCCAGGTGCCTTTCACCTTTTGCAGCACAAACAATTCCCTGAAATCATCGTCCACTTTTTGCTTGCTGGCTTTGATGACAAACGAACCTTTGGAGGTAGAGCGTACAAATGCATAATTCCCCTGTACGGTTACTTCCACGATGGTTTCTTCCAGAGTGTAGGTGAAATTGTCGAACACATATTGAAAAGTACCCTTTAATTGTTCCGTACCGGTGGCTGTGGGCGCACCCGTTGCCAGTAAAACACCATTCGTAGTGAAAAGCGAGACCACTTTATTTGCGTCTGAAGTATTCAAAGCGTCGAAATAGGCGTGCACCACTTTTTCTGCAGCTGCTTTGTCTTTTGATTGTGCATTTGTTGTGGTTGCGAACAACAAGAAAGTTGCGATGGTCATCAGACCAAAAATTGATTTGTTCATAATTGAGAAAAATTTGTTGTTAAATGACAATGCAAAGGTGGGGCTACCCACCAGGGGCAGCCAATGAACTTTCTTAAGAAATAACCTTAATGTAGTGTAAGGGAAAGCCTATTTTTGGGATAAATCCTTTCGGATTTTGCTCAAAAACTCCGGCGTTATGCCAAGATAGGAGGCAATTTGTGTATTGGGCAGGCGGGCAGCCAAGTGCTGGTACTGTTCCAAAAAATTGAGGTAGCGATGCTGGGCAGTAGAGCTTATGTTTTGAAGCACCCGATTCTGCAATTCCACAAACTTGTTTTCGATTATGACCTTAAAAATGCGGTCGAGCATGGGGATGTTGAGATATAGAAAATATAAGTCTTGCTGCTCAATTTGAATGATTTCTGAAGGCTCGAGGGCTTCAATGAACAGCTTGCTAGGTTTTTGTGCGTGAAAACTTCCGATGTCTGCTATCCAGTCATTTTCGGCGACAAACTCGACATTGTGCTCCGTACCCTTCTCGTCCATTGCGTACATCCTAAAGCAGCCATGTACCACAAACGAATAGTGCTTGCATACATATCCTTCCTGCAAAATCATCTGCCGCCGCTTGATTTTACGCTGTTTTGCCTTGGCGCTTATCAGTTCCTTTTCCACATCCTTCAGCGGAAGGTATTTTTGAAAATGGTCAACGAGTGGCTGCATAGAATTTTGTTTCAGCGAAGGTAGGTTTGCTGTAGCAAATTCCCCTTCGGGTCTTCCTATTCTGGGCGTATTTGGCATGCCATAAAATAAAGTTGTTCGCCAGGGTAACATTCCGCTATCGAAGGGAATAGAGGTTTTGTAAAGGGGAAAAAACGCCTTTGCTGTTCACAACCAACAATATAATGACATCCAACTTGAACCGCCAAACCTACGGGCAAGGCATCTTAACAACCAATTTTACCAAAATTATGAGAAACTTATTCCAATGCAGCCGCACGCTGCTCTCCCTCCTCCTTTTCCTCCCCAGTCTGGTTTCGGCGCAGCAATTGCTGAAAAACATCAGTACCAAAGACCTCACTGGTGGTTTCCCAAGTCACATGACGCGTGTTGGCACCTCGTACGCTTTCAGTGCCTACGACATACTGCACGGCCACGAACTTTGGAAAACGACCAGCATTGATCAAAACCCCAGCGCGGTATTGGTCATGGACATCAACCCAAATGGCAATTCCAACCCTTCGCAGTTCTGCGACACGGGCAACGGGTTCTTTTTCACCGCCGATGACGGCGAAGTAGGCGAAGAACTGTGGAAATCGAATGGCACGGCTGCCGGCACCCTGCTGGTGAAAGACGTTTTCCCTGGCGAAGACGATGGGATGATCGAACAGTTGACGGCTTGCAACGGCAAGTTGGTTTTTGTGGCACGCGCCGTTACCCATTTGCAGGTTGGCGTGATTGACGGCCCGAAACTTTTTGTCTCGGACGGCACACCGCAGGGCACTTTCCAATTGGGCGAAACAACGGTGTTTTTGCCCGAAAACTTGACGGAGGTTGGCAATACGGTTTATTTTTCCGCAAGAGGCCAAAACCAAAACAACACGGAACTTTGGAAGACCGATGGTACGCCCCAAGGGACGGTAATGGTCAGGAACATCAATCCAGGTAATGCCAGCAGCAGTCCGGCCAATTTCTGCAATGTCCTGGGCACGCTGTACTTCTCGGCAGACGATGGGCAGACTGGTCGCCAAATCTGGAAGTCTAACGGCACCACTGCCACGACATGGCGTGTCAGCACGCTGAGCACCTTGGGCGTTCTTGGCGCGGGTATCGGGCCTATCGTTCATCTGAACGGCAGGGTATTTTTTACGGCAGGTTCCGGAGTGCCCAACCTCGGAAGCCAGGTTCACAGGGTGAATGCAGCGGGCAACGGCACAGTGCAATTGGCCGCCGTGCTGATAGCCGAAAACCTGACCCCCTGCAATGGGCGGGTGTTTTTTACCCAAATACCTCAAATCGGCGGGCCGAAACTCTCGTATGTCACCACCAACAGCAATGCGGTAACAGACGTAAAAACTTTTTCCATCATCCCCGGGCAAAGTTCCATCCCTAAAGACCTGACAGCCGTGGGTAGTACCCTATATTTCACTGCCGCCACCGCCGCCCATGGGCGTGAACTGTGGCGCTCCACAGGCACCGAGGCTGGTACCGTGATGGTGCAGGATTTTTACCCGGGCACTGTAAGTTCCTCGGTCTATCACCTCTGTCCAGCCGGCAATTCTTTGCTCTTTTCGGCCGCCAAACCTGACGAAAGCTCCGAATTGTGTGTTTACAACATCGGCGACCCGAGCATCCGAACCTATGCCAATATTGGGCAGTCGTCTTCTTTTCCGAAAAGCTTTACGCCCATGGGCAGCCGGGTCTATTTCTCTGCCGGAAACTTCGTGCATGGAGACGAATTGTGGTCGTCGGACGGGACGGAACAAGGCACATTTATGTTGAAAGACATTCACGCGGGGATAGGGTCTTCCAGTCCGGATCAATTGACCGTCATTACCAACAACGGCGTTTCGATCCTGTTTTTTGTGGCCTATGACGCAGTGACCGGCTACGAACTGTGGAAATCGGATGGGACGCCCCAAGGCACTTTGCGCCTTTCCAATATCGGGCCAGGAGCTGTAACTGGCAATATCGGCAACATGACCAATTTGAATGGCCGGTTGTATTTCACGGGCAACCCCGGCTTGGGTACCGGCGACCGGATTTACCGGGTAAAAACAGACCTCTCGGGTGTGGAGACTGTGGGTGGAAACATCCCATACGCCGACCATTTGGAGGCTAACGGAAGTGTGTTGTATTTCACCCAGATCCCTGCAATCATTGGGCCGCAACTTTGCAAAATGCAAGCTGGAGTGGTCACAGTGCTCAAAAGCTTTGACCTCTTTTTTGGCGAAAACACTGGCCCAAGCAATCTAAAAGTGGTGGGTAGCACGCTTTATTTTGTAGGGTACTCTGCCGCACATGGCCGCGAACTGTGGAAATCCAACGGAACCAGTGCAACAACAACGCGTATCTCGAACATCCGACCCGGCGCGGATAACGCAGGTATTGGCAACTTGGTTAACTTTGGAGGCCAACTTTATTTCACGGCGTTCAGCGGCACCAGTTTGGGCGACAAAATTTACCGGGTCAACGCCAATGCTACCGGTGTGGAGGAAGTGGCAACAGAAGTGTATGGCGTAAAGGATTTGGAACCTGCTACCGGACGGCTGTACTATTCACAAGTGCTTCAGGAGCAAACACCCGCAATCTACCTCTGTAAATTAGAAGGTGGTATCGCGACACAGATTCGCAGCTTCGAATTACTCGCACCAGCTGCAGCAGTGGCTCCGACCAAATTGGTGGCAGCAGGCGGTGGCTTGTTTTTGAACATGCGCAGCTCGAATAACGGTCAAGAACTGTGGTATTCCAATGGTACATCAGCCGGAACCAACCAGGTGAGCGATATTTTTGTTGGGGCAGGCAATGCCAGCATCCGTGAAATGAAGGTCGTAGGCGACAAACTATACTTTTCCGCCTATCGAATTGACGTTGGACAGGAGCCGTTTACCTACACCATCCCTGGATTCCTTGGCCCACAACCATCGGAAGATCGCGCCCAAGTACTTGCACCGACGATGCAACTACGGGTAGGCCCGAATCCGGCCAGCGAATGGGTGCAAGTTGAGTGGGCGGCAAATGAAACCAATGAAACTACGGTGAGCCTGTTGGACCTATCTGGCAAAGTGCTGCAAGAGCAGACGGCCCAAGGCGGCGAAACCAGTGTGCGGCTCGATTTGCAGGGCTTACCTGCGGGTGTTTACCTGGTTCAGGTCGCGCAAGGAGGCCAAGCGGAAGTCACGAAACTGATACGCCAATAACCCGGCGCATTTTGAAAAACGGCTCGGCGAGACATCGCCGGGCCGTTTTTTATTAATTAATTGAATGGCGGATATGCGATCAATATCGCGTCGTATACGGATGAAACGACCGCCAACTGTGCCAAAATTCTTGATAGGCCGGTATTTTTGCGAGGTTCCCATCGGCAGGATTGACGGCTCGGCCAAGCAAATCCCATCGCTTTTCGCCCAGGCTTAAAGTGTCGTTTTGGAAAGTAAAAACAGCGGCAGCATCGGGCCGTTTGTACGCCACGAAGCTGGCATTGTCTTGTGCCAAGGCGACCACAATGGGCTGATTGCCAACTTGTTCCTGAATCATCCGTTCCGTTTTCAAACGATTCCAATCAAAGGCCTTTGCGTGTTGCTTGTCAGTAGCGATGCCCACCACCCAGGATTTTTCATTCCACGAAGCGGTGTCGCTGCGGGTAAGTTTGCCGCGGCCAATGCCCAGGTCGTAGGTGTTCATGCTGTCATATTCCTCCTGAAAAGAAGGATCGCGCTGCATGACCAGACTGTTGGGGTATAAATCCAACCATGCTTGCAGAGATGTTTGAGTGCAGGGGATTTCGGGCAGCGAATTGCCTTTGAGCGGGCCAGCCACTGCTTCGCCCGTCGCTTGTCGCCACCAGCTATGAGTCGTAGCATCCTCGAACATGGCATTGAAATGATCCATGCCCACCAACCTGAAGGCCTCAGGTTTGCCGTTTACGGTGGGGGAGAACACACGCCCCGTGCGGCAAACGGTGCAATACGTCACCATGACCGGAGCCCCGCCGATGGTGTCCCGCACCTGATGGTGGTAGCCCATAAATTGGATGGGGTAGGCTTTGGCTTGTCCGTTTTGTTCGATGCCCAGTACGAGTTTTTCCGGCTTGACGGCATTTGCTTTGGCATCAGCCATGCGCAGGTCACGGGGTTGGGAGAACATTTTTTCCGCCGCCATTTCAAAGTTGAACAGATATGCCACTACGATTGCGAAGGCCAGCAAAACACTTGAAACCCAAGGTGATACACGGAATGCTGGCAACAAACCCAGAAAAATCATGACACTGAAAATCCCCCTAAAGGCCCAACGCAATTGGTACAGGCAGAAAGCCAAATCAATGGTATGCATGCGCTGGCTCCCCGGCATCGGCATGATGAAGTACACGTTGGCAATCTCAAAAAGGATAATCCCGGCAATACCGAGGTAAAAAAGGATTTTCATAAAAACCGTTGTCAGATTTCATTGCAAAGGTCTGGAACATAGTGCGAGCAGATTGTTAGGATTTGCTTAGTTTATTCAAATTTGCCGCACTTTTGCCCGCATGAAAAATGGGGAGGCAATCGCGGCACTTGCAACTTCCCGAAAGTTTATGACTTTCGGGAAGTTCGTCGTGCTCACCGCTTTCGGCCTTTGCCAACCGCCAATTGCAACGGCCCAAACCGCCGACTCACTTGCCACCCTTCTAGCCACAGCCCCCGCCGATACCCATCGGGTAAAGATTTTGAATGAACTTGCCTGGAAAATTAATGAGTCAGAAACTGATCGAGCCGAAACCAAAATCCATGAAGCTATAACACTGGCGCAAAAATTGAATTTCAAAGCAGGCGAAGCCACCGCCTGGAATGGCCTGGGTGTCGTGGAAGAAATACGGGGCAACTACAAATTGGCCATTGAGCATTATGAGAAAGCACTAGCGCTTCGCCAGTCTTTGGGCGATCGGGGTGGGGTGGCGGGCATCCATACCAATCTTGGTAATGCCTACGAATCGCTGGGAAAGCTCCCCGAAGCTGTCAGCCAACACCGTGAGAGTTTAAGCATCTACGAAACTTTGAAAGACACAGTAAGAGTGGCGCGGGCTTATACCAATATTAGCGCTCTCATGTCCACAAGCGGGGCATATTCCGAGGCATTCGGAGAACTGAACAAGGCGCGGCTCCTGATTGAAAACAACCGTGATTCATCCACCAGATATAAAATTTATACCCAATTAGGGCACAACCGGTACGATCTGGATATGTTCGATAAGGCCAGGGAATGGTATCAGCAATCGCTGCAGTTGCGTCAACAAGTCGGGGATTCCTTTGACATCGCGGACGGTCTGGTAGACTTGGCGAATGCACTTGATGAATTGGGAAGTGAAGACTCTTCCAGTCTGGCCGTGCAATACTATCTGCAAGCACTCGACATCTTTCGTGCTGCTGAAGAACGTTTGAGCATTGCAAAGGTCTGCAACAACCTCGGCGATGCTTATAAACACCTCAAGCGTTATCCGGAGGCTCTAAAAGTACTGCGCGAATCAGAGCGAATTTGTCTGGAACTTGACGACCAGCCTGACTTGCTGAATACTTACAACACGCTCAACGATGTATTTTCCCGTCTGAACAAACCTAAAGAATCGCTTCGATATATCCAGCTCTATGCGGGTATTGCTGAAAAAATCGGGAATGAAAATTACAAGCTTAGCGCGCTCAAAGACTTTGCAAGAGCCTACGCTCAATTGGGCGACTATGCAAAAGCCTACGGCTATGCCAAGCAGTACAACGAATCGCGCTTTAAGGCTATGGACGATAAGCGTGCGCAAAACATTGAGACCCAACAAGCCCTCACCTCCGTCAAGGAACGGGAACAAGCCCTCGACCGCGAAAAAGCCGATGCAACACTGCGTAAAGCAGAACTTGATCGTGTCAGCGCCATTCGAAATGCACTGCTGGGAGGCGCGGTTTTGTTGGTTTTGCTGGTAGGTTTATTATTCAGCCGTAACCGAATCCGTGCCCGCGCCAACCGACTTCTGACCGCCCAAAACGCAACCATCGAGCGCGAGCGCCAACGTGCTGACACCTTACTTCAGAATATCTTGCCCGAAAAAACGGCAGAAGAACTGAAAACCTACGGTACGGTGAAACCCGTTCATTACGAATCGGTTACAGTACTTTTTAGTGATTTTAAAAACTTCACGACCATTGCGGAATCCCTTTCGCCAGAGACACTGGTTAAGGAGTTGGATGAACACTTCCGACTTTTCGATGCTATCGTTGCGCGACATGGTTTGGAAAAAATCAAAACCATCGGCGATGCTTACATGTGCGCGGGCGGTCTGCCTGAACCGAACAAAACCCACGCGCTCGACACCGTGCGGGCGGCCCTTGAAATGCAGCAAACACTCCGCAAATTGGCCGCGAAAAAAGCCGCCATAGGCAAGCCGTTTTTTGAAATGCGCATCGGGATCAATACAGGCCCCGTAGTGGCGGGCGTGGTGGGCAGCCACAAGTTCGCTTATGATATTTGGGGCGATACTGTAAACACTGCAGCCCGGCTCGAACAAGGCGGCGAAGCAGGGAAAATCAATATTTCAGAAACAACTTGGGAAAAGGTGCGGGATGAATTTCCTTGCACGTTTCGAGGAAAACTTCCGGCGAAGAATAAGGGAGAGATTGCGATGTATTTTGTGGAAGGGTGATCGTGTGCTCACCGTTGAACGGCAACTTTTCCGAAAAACAATTGCCCGCTTTTTGACTGGAGTTGGAAAATATAAAGCCCTGGGGACAAATCCAGTACATCCAGTTTCATACTTAATCCCTCCCAATTGCCTGATCTGATTTTTTTGCCAGAGACATCAAAGAGCATCCAATGGCCTTGCATGTGGGTGGGGAGACTTAAGGTGGTCTGGAGTGGGCTTGGGTTTGGGAAAATGTGAAAGGCAAAAGTTTCTCCTATCTCTGTTTTTGTATAGATGGTATCACAAGAACTGCCCTCTGATCTTCCGAGGCGGTAGTAGGGGAAATTCAGCAGATCATTGTTGTTCCACGAATAAGGCAGGAGCAGCCCGTGTTGCTCGAATTGACAAGAATCTCCCTTTGCATCTGGATTGTGAATCACATGAAGATAAGGATTAGAGCCGGGTATTGCAGAATAAATTTTTCCATTGGGGGCTAAGGCTGCTTTGCCAAAGGTCGTTTTCCATACGAATACATAAGTACTGTCCCAATAGGCGACTTGAGTAACCGAACTTTGTAGATCAGTTGCTAGTAGATCTACTTGATAGGAATAGAGATAACCAAATGTATAAGCAAAACGAGAATTGGGGGAGATGGCCATGCCGCCAAATGAATTGCCAGTGTCTTCATTGTGCTCAATATTGACATGGCGAAAGTTGGATAACGCTCCTGAACACCGGTCAAAATCAAATACATACATGTCCGCCACGTTCTCGTAGTGAATGAATTTGGTTCCATTGGGTGAAAAGGTGCATTGACCTGATCCAGAACCGTTCCAAGTACTGGCCATTCCGACAGATTGCAAATCCACCAAATGGATACCCGTCGGATCAAGCAGGTATTTGTAGTATTGATTGGTTTGTATTTTATTCAGCACCAACCACCAATCTCGCCCGTTGGCATGCCTGCACGCAGTGAGATGGCCGCCAAAAATAGAATCTGCACATATAAGGGTGTTTTTTTCAAAGACCTCCTGCTCAGACAGACGGCTGGCATACAAGCCCCATGCATGTATGCCAGCTCCTGTACTTTGGCGGTGGCCGATGGCAAAAAGATAGAAAAGCGAATCTTTGGCAGGGTCAGGCAATAATAACCATGAGCCTGTAAATGGATAATAGTCAGGGCAGTAGTTATCATAAACCCAGTTGTTCGGCGTAATGTGGTCTCCATTAAATATTTGCTCTGCGTTTTTATCCAATACGTTGCAACCGTTGGTATATAATATAATATGACCAGCCGTATCTGATATTGCGGCAATACTGCGCGAAGGCAACGAACCGTCCATTACAGGGAATGGACTAATGGATACCAATGGATTGCCTTCATTGAAATCCAGCAAATTAATAACGGTTTTTTGAACAGAATCCTTGTACCCTACGAGCCACTGAAGATCTCTCTTTGCGTCAGGCATTTGTGCTGATAAAACTATTGGAGCGAGTAAGGTGAGGATAAGCAATAAGGAACGCATAAGTGCATATCATTGAAAAAATGAAAGCCCTCGTTGTCTGCAAAAGGCAACGAGGGCAACATGCAATATTGG
>JACMMM010000337.1 GCA_014379065.1 Saprospiraceae bacterium | reverse complement strand
TCCCCTGTAAAAAAAACATGAACCACCTCGCCCTCCCCTCCTTCTCGCCCAATGGCCATCTACAAGGCGTCATCGAAATCCCTGCTGGCACCAATACCAAATACGAGTACAATAAGCAATTGCTTCAGTTCCAGCCCGATATGCGCCAAGGCCAAGTGCGCAGGGTGGATTTTATGTCGTACCCGCTCAACTACGGCTTCATTCCCTCCACCCGCATGGACAAGGATCGCGGTGGCGATGGCGATCCACTCGACGTGCTGGTGTTGGCCGAGCACCTCCCCACGGGTTCGGTGGTAGAGGTGCAACCTATTGGCTTGCTGTTGCTCAAAGATTTGGGCGAGCTTGACAATAAGGTGCTGGCCATCCCGATTGACCCTTCCAAGCGCATCATACGCGCAACCAATTGGGTGGAATTTCAGCGCGATTACAGTGCCATCAGACACATCATCGAACTCTTTTTTCTGTACTATGACGGCCTCGGTACTATGTTGCTCATGGGTTGGGCAGACGAAAAAGCAGCCATGCAGGAAGTCAAAAAATGGCAATTGGTCGAATGAGGGCAACCAATTGAACGAAGTAGCGTTCTTTTACCCATCGCGCATTCGCCCACCCGATTTTCATGACTAATACTGTAACACTGCCGCTCACTTTGGATCCCAGCATTACAACCGACCTGACGGAATCTTACCGTTACGCTTTTTTTCGCAGTATTGATGCCGTTGGGCAAGACTGGGATATTGCCGCCCCGGCGCAGGATATTTTCCTTCAACGTCCCTATCTCCGTATCCTGGAAGCCAACCCGCCCGTGGGCATGCGCTCCGGTTACCTTGTTTTTTACAAGCATGATAGCCCCGTTGGTGTAGCGCTTTGCCAGATCAAATATTTTAAAGGAGACGACAATATCGCAGACCTGGAGGTGCCGCGCAAAGACGCCTGTTTTTTTGGGGGACTGGCACAATGGTTCAAACGCTGGGTGGCTGGCATGGCAGCTGCGGACATTCTTATTTGCGGGAACTTGCTCCTCACTGGAGAACATGGTTATTCCTTTGACTACCAAAAAATTAGTCAGACCGATGCGATGGAAGTTTTGGAAAAAGCCTTAGGAAATGTGGTCGAAAACATGGCGCGTGAGGGGGTAAAAATGCCCGTCATCCTGGTCAAGGACATCGAAACAAAAAACCAAACACAAGGCAAATTTTTAGTTGGAAAAGGCTTTACAGAGTTTGATATTCAGCCCAATATGGTACTCGACCTGAGTTTTTCCAAGATGGACGAGTACCTCGCCGCTATGTCCACCAAATACCGAACCCGAGCCAAACGCGCATTTAAAAAACTAGATGGCATCGAACGGCGGCAACTCACGTTTGCTGAAATTCAGCAAGAGCTCCCCACCATTTATCGGCTTTATCGCGACATCGCCAACAACGCGGGGTTTAACATGGTGGATTTGAACGAACAATACCTCGCCGCACTCGAACACGACCTGCCCGAACACTTCCAAATGTTTGCCTATTACCTTGAGGGCAAATTGGTTGCTTTCTATACCACCATTCGAAACCACAACGAACTTGAAGCGCACTTCTTAGGTTACGAAAAAGCACTCAACCACGATTACCAACTTTACCTCAATATCCTTTACGATATGGTGAAAATGGGAATCGAAGGAGGCTGCGAGCGCATCGTTTTCGCCCGTACCGCCCTTGAGATCAAGAGTTCCGTAGGGGCGGTGGCGCAGGAACTTAATTGTTACCTACGGCACCAGCATTCGGTGGCCAACAAATTTGTCCCCACCATTTTGGACTACCTCAAGCCCGTGGAAGCGTGGCAGCCGAGGCATCCGTTTAAGGAGGAGGGGTGAGGTGATGCAAATTAAGTCTACTCGATATTTTGATTGATGAATGCTGATTGATGAATGTTGATTTTTGATGTTTTTCGAGCACACGTTTCATCAACAAAAAGCCGGAATCAGGGAAACCTGATTCCGGCTTTTTGTTTAAAATCTCGTTGGACGTGACGAAATAAATTTCGTCCTACCTAACCACCGTTACATCGCCTCGATAGAGCAGGACGCGCCCGTCGAGGAACTTGACTTCAGCGATGTAAATAAACACGCCTGGGTTGACAAAGTCGCCGTTGAAACGCCCATCCCAGCCTTCAGATAAATTGTCGACGTTGGGAAGGAATTTTTCGCGCTGGTAAAGCAGTTCGCCCCAACGGTCATAGATTCGGATGAAATTGACCAGTTCCACGCCCAAACCTGTGTAAATATTGAAGTGGTCGTTCAAACCAGAGGGGTTGGCCGGGCGGAAAATATTGGGCAGATAGACGTTGCGGTTGGGGTCTATATTCACCACCACCGTACCAGAGCCGGAACAACCGAAGGAGTCCAACACCGTAAGCGTGTACGTCAAGTTGGTAAACGTATAAGCCGTAGCGTTCAAAGTATCCGGGTTCAGCAAGGCCTGAGGATTTGTCCACGTGAAGCTTCCGATGACCGCGGCACCCGTGATGATGGGCTCTAAATCAGCCGTTGCGCCCAATTCAACCTCAATGACATTCGGATCGAAGGTCACGGTGATGGGGGCTGGTTCGGCCACAAAGATCGAGTCGGTAAGCGCACAGTCTTTTACATCAATGTAGGTAATATAGTGTGTGCCACCGCCAATGGTTACGGGGAAATCCGGGTCGAGCACTGCGCCAAAGTCAACACTGAAACGGTATGGGCCTCCTGAGCCGCCTGTGATAGTAAGGATGTTCAGAATGGTCTCGTCGCCATTGCAGGTAAGCGGCGCCAATGGTTCGTAAGAGCCTATTACTGCAGGAGGGTCCGTGATGGTCTCATTTGTAACAGAAGTACAGCCATTCATGTCTGTTACCGTCACAACATAAGTACCGGCCGGCAGCATTTCAGCGGTTTTTGCATCACCTACGTCGTCGCCAGCGGCATTTTCCCAGCTGTATGTATAGTTCGGCACACCGCCTACGACCTCCACAGTAGTTTGGCCGTTCTTTCCGGCAAAACAAGTGGGGTTTGTAAAGGTAGTGGACAGTACTATCTGGCCTGGTTGGCCTATGACAATCGTATTAATCGAATTCGTACAACTCTTATTATCGGTTATTGTAACCGTATAATTTCCGGCAGGCAACCCAATCACATTAGCTGTTGTAGCACCCGTGTTCCAGAGATAGGTGTAAGGCCCGCCATTACCACCCGAGGCGGTGAGGGTCGCTGTACCCGTGCTGTCGCCGAAACAAAGTGTTTCAGTAGTCGCTACAGCGCCTGTGATCTGTGGAGGTGTTGCAATGTCCACGGTATCAATGGTAAAGCAGTTGTTGCCATCCGTGATGGTCACAATGTTCGGGCCAGCACACAGGTCTATGCGAAGTGAATCTGTACTGCCGTCACCCCAGAGGAAATTAAAGTCGCCAGGACCATCTGTGTATTTTGTTAAAGGCGTAGCTTTCCCATCGCAGGGAACACCTCCAAAACAAGTCACCGTGCCAATCACCGTAGGATCAAAGGTATTGGTGATAGCAGCCGGTTGGCCCAGTACGAAGGTGCCTGTGAGCGTACAGCCTGCATTGTCCGTCACCGTAACGGAATAAGTATTAGCCGTTAGCGCGAAAATAACAGGGCTATTGGGTGGCTGGGCAGGTGGATTCCAGTTATATTGCACATACGGTGGTTGTCCATCTTGAACACCGATAGCGATTTGACCGTCGTTGAATCCAAAACAGGTAGGCTCCATCAAAGTCGTGTCGGAGAATGACATTGGTACAACACCCGTCAGGCTGACGGTATCTGTGGCAAAGCAGCCTACTCCGTCAAATACGTTTGCAATATAATCGCCTCCGTTCAGGCTATCAATCGTGGCGGGGGAAGTGGTGAAAGAGTCAATCACTACTCCATTAATATCCGTCCATACGATTAATACGGCGGTAGGTGCGGTCGCGGTAAGACTGCCGTCTCCCCCGCATTTTACAGCAGAAGAAGTGGTTAAGGTAAGGGAAGGAGGGCCGGGCATTGGCAAATTGAACTGTCTTGTTACCGTACAGCCGTTAAGATCCGTTACGGTCACTGTATAAGTACCAAATGGTAGCCCGCCTATGGAACTTGTTATCGCCATATTGCTCCAATCATAAACATAAGTAGCAGGCCCGCCATTGCCACCAAATGCTTGAACACTGATCGAGCCACTATTTACCTGCGTACAGCCAGGGTTTGATTGACCAAGGCTGTCAACTCTAAGCACGGTTGGCTCAGTAATATCAAAGGTGTCGGCTATCTGGCAGCCGAGATTGTCAAAGGCCAACAGCGTATAGGTACCTACGGGAAGTGCGCTATAAGTGCAAGAAGGACTCATGCACGTTGGCGTGAAGCCCGCTGGCGACCAGTTAAATGTGAAATTGTTGCCCGTTATCACTGATTCAACGACTGTGACAGCAATAGAGCCCGTGTTGTCCCCATTGCAAAGCACATTTTGAATACTGTTGGTCGTCAAGAAAAGACTTCTCAAATCCGTCAGCACCATATTGCTGTCAATAAATTTACAACCCAGGGCATCCTCGATTAGGATGCGATATTCTCCCGCGCAAGCACCCCCCAGCAGGATTGGATTGTCTGTGCCAGAGTTTAGCGTAGAATTCGTCGTTTCGTTGAACCAAGTGAATTTATAAGCCGGACCAGGGAAGGCTGTACCGCCCTCGGCTTCATACGTGATGGTGCCATCACAAACGCCTGAACAAGAGGCAGCAGTGGTAGTCACCAATTGAGCGCTTATCGGTGCGGGCTGGCCAAGTGAGCCAGAAGCCAATGCTGTGCAACCATTGCTCAGGTTAGTAACGACTACGGTATATTGGCCTGCTGGCACCCCATTTTGTACCTGACTGCCTTGGACGGTCAAGTTGGAGGGCGACCAGGCGTATGTATAATTTACACCAGGATTTGGCACGATAGTCCCCCCAAACAGCACCGTAGCACTCACGATACCAGTGCTGTCCCCATTACAAAGCGGCGACTGGACAAAGTTGAGTTGTGCCCCCAGACGCGGGATGTTCACCACAAGCGTGGTGCATCTCATCACACCCATTCCGTTGGTGTCAAGATCGCTATCTACAATGCATATATCGTAGGTAACGGGAGTATTATTGGTCAAACCTACGAGGCTTGTTGGGCTGTAGGTGCCATTGACATTTATAATGGTGTTATTGACCGTATTGTAGACAGGGCCACCGGGCAGCTGGGTAACGGTAATATCATAAGGCGGTATGCCTCCATTGGGGAAAATGTTCAAAGTAGCCTGCCCAAGACAGGTCGTATCAATCACCTCATAACTAAAAGTAAGTGGCAAGAAACCAATACAAACCTGGCCGGTATCCACCGAAAGGGCTAGGTCTTGGCCGATACTGTCCGCCATTTCCACCCCGGCAGGGCTATTCGTCACCCCTAGTCCGGAACACTGGCCCAATGCACCAATGGCCGTAAAACAAAGATCGAACAAAGTGCCCCCATCGGGAATATTAATGGTAGAAGGGTTGGTGTTGTCAAAGACCACCACACCCAATAGGCCATTGGTTATCTGATTCTCATTCAAGCTAGCCGGGCCAAAAAAAGAGGTAAGGGCAGGGTTTATGTTTTGAATGCCGTTGTATTGCAAAATGGTTTCGTCCCATTCGACGGAAAAGGCACCAGAGAAGATATTAAAATTTTCTACCGTGACCGGCAGGCAAATTTGCCCGGCAGGCGGCACAATAGTGTCAGGGAACGTCAGCATCACGTTGTCAACAGGGTTGCAGACATTCATATCAATCTGGAAGGAGGCTGGGCAACTTTTGCCATCTTCGATAACTACGTTATAAAGGCCCGCTTGCGGCACCGAAAACAACACGCTCGACAAGTGAAAGAGGTTCGATGCAGAGGTATGAATGATCGCCTTCACCGCTGGGTTACTCGCCAGTGTAATTTTGATTGTATAAACCGCGTTGCCACCCAATTGTGCGTCGTACTGTGGGAAACCTCCGCGAACGGTGAATCGGCCCAAGCAGTCGTTGCCAAAATTGTTGCTAATACCCGTGGCCGTGATTTCGTTCAGGTAAACTATTTGAAAAGCCGCTGCAGTGTTGACCGCCACACAAGGGCCGGGCGGGAACCCGGGTTGGGCCGTTTCGTAACTGTTTCCGGCAAAATCATCTATAGTGATCGGCGCGAATGTCAGGGCAAACGGCTGCCCCATGTTAAACGTGGTTTGGAGCGCCCCACTGTTGAAAAACCAAGTTCCACCACCATTGGCGACCGGCTGCGTAATATACATTCCATTTGCAGAACCAGGCAGCAAGCACGGATCAGGGTTTGTCGGAGGAAGGCCAGCCCCAATAATATCCTGCAAGGTTGGGCCCATGATAGTGGGTGGACAAGTGTAAAATCCATACGCTATGCCCGGCTGCGTAGCAGGGTCTGGGTCACCACTCAAATCTGCGTCGCCATTGTGCTGCACAAGCAGTGAGTCGCCAAAACAAAGGAAAATAGGTGATGGCGCAAGGTCATTGCTAGAGCCAATGAACTGCCCAAACGTAAAGGTGCCAGCATCGCCGCATGGCATTTCAGGGATTTGGGAAACAACATTAACTTTAGGAGGGTCAAAAGGCAGGTATTGAATTTCATGAGGAACCTGGGCGCGCAAAAGCGCAGGCGTGCTTAGGAAAAAACACGCAAGCATAGGGATTAGAAGTCTGTGCATCAGTAGTAAAATTTAACAAAGGTTGATGGATAATGTGAATCGAATACGGGATTTCTCGATGGGATGGGCTGTTTTGCAACAATTTTCAAAAGATTCATCGGGGCTTGGGATTGCTGTTTTGGTGGAGCGGTTTTAACATTCTGATGAAACGGGTAATGCAGTTTTGTCTAGTTTTTTTATTGGTTTTAGTGGGCTAGCCCGCCGTCGCCCTAAGCGGGCTATGGCGGGCAAAGCGAGTGAAGCCGCAAAAGTAGAAAAACGCCGCCTATCCGACATATCTGAAATGAAACAAATCCTAGACATTAACAGGCACTTGCACCGAAAAACGCGCCCAAACGAAGCACAAATGCCTTTTATTGCCAACCACTTTTTTGATCTTCAATACCGCTTCCCGCGCAGCACCACCACTTCTACAACGTTGCTGCCAAAGGCGTAAGGAAGTCCGGCAAGCGACAACATTGGGGTTGTTATGAACACATTTGCAATTTTCCCGACAGCAATTGTGCCGTAATCCGCCTCCAGTTCCATAGCACGCGCCCCATTTAGCGTGGCGGCGTTCACTGCTTCTTCCGGCAACATCTTCATTTTGGCACAAGCCAACGAAATTACAAACGGCATATTTCCCGAGGGACAAGAACCCGGGTTATAGTCTGAAGCCAATACTACGGGCAATCCTGCATGCATCATTTGGCGTGCCGGGGCGAATGGGATGCCCAAGAAAAACGCACAACCCGGCAACAGTGTTGGAAGCGTATCGCTGTTTTTTAGCGCCTCGATTTCAATCTCGCTGGTATATTCGAGGTGGTCTACCGAAATAGCCTGATTCGCCACGCCCACCTGTACGCCGCCGGTGAGACCGAGTTCGTTGGCGTGGATTTTGGGTTTCAATCCCCATTTCCAACCCGCCTTCAAAATCCGGTCGGTTTCTTCCGGGGTAAAAAAGCCTTGGTCGCAAAACACATCGCAATAGTCAGCCAGCCCCTCCCCAGCTACCTGCGGCAGCATTTCGTTGACAACAAGTGAAATGTAATCTTCCCGACAGGTTTTGTACGCTGTTGGAATGGCGTGTGCGCCCAAAAACGTGGCTTTGACTGGAATGGGCGATTTTTCTTTCAAACGCCGCACCACTCGGAGCATTTTCAATTCGCTCTCGAGCGTGAGGCCATAACCGCTTTTTATCTCAATAGCCCCCGTGCCCATACCGATGACCTCCTGCAAACGCCCCCATGCACCCACAAAAAGTTCGTCTTCACTGGCCGCTTGCAATTTCCGCGCAGAATTCAGGATGCCGCCACCGCGCTCGGCGATTTCCTCGTAAGAAAGGCCCCGAATCCTGTCCACAAATTCCTCCTCCCGGGTAGCGGCGAACACAATATGCGTGTGCGAATCGCACCAAGACGGCAACACGAGTCGCCCGGTAGCATCCAATATCTCATCAGCCCGTTCGGGGCATTCAGCCATGGGGCCAAAAGCAGCGATTCGGTCGTTCTCGATCAAAAGGTATGCCTCGTGCAGGAGGGGGATGGAAGCCATATCCACGCCTTTAACAAGGGAGCGGCGGATGGTTTCGGCTTGCACAAGGGTATGGATGTTGCGTATGAGCAGGTTGGGCATGAGTAGGGAGTAGCAGTAGGCAGTAACAGGTGGCAGTGTCACCCGCCGAAGTTTTGAATGCGGGGGAAGAGGTGGTTTTTAACCGCCGTGGGTTTAGGGTGGTTTTTAAGCGCCGCAAAACTACCTACTTTTGCCGCCCGAATCTGTGGTGCGAAAGTCATTTCTTTGTTACTTGTCCAAAACCTCGTAGGTTTTTGAAACCTACGAGGTTTCCAGTAGGTTCATAATCAACCATTTAATATGAAAAAGATTGGCGGAATTTTCGCATTGGGCACACTAGTGCTATTACTTGCTTGTGAGAGCAAACCCAGTTGCAAGTACAAACCCGAGCCCATATTTGCCAAAGACCTGCCTCATGTGCTGCAATACAACTTTGAAAAAGAAGGCTCCCAATCGCTCGAAAGCATGATGCTCGACCGTGGCGTTCTGCTCGAAGTGGGCCAAGAAGTATGCGGCGATACCAAACAGGAATACCGCTTTACGGTGAAAGGCAATTTCGCCACGCAACCCGATTCCTTTTGGCTGAAAGAAGCCTCGCGGCAATTTGTGTTCCTCAGTACCTTTTCTCCAAAACAGGCCGCACTGAAGGATTGGGGCGACATCATCGAACTTCGCCGGGGCGATATGAGCCTGGGTCAAGCCCGTGAGGTGCAGCCAGGCGTTTTTGTGCGCGTTGATCGGGTGTTAAACCCTGAGGAAGCGACGCTTTCAGTGGTCTTTTCGCAGAAGTAGTTTGTCATTCGTGATAATTAGTGCAATTCGTGGCTTCTCTAAATAATTACACATTACATGAAAATACTCATCCTCGGCGGTGGCAATATGGGCCTGACCTACGCACAATGTTTCTTGCGCAGTCACATCGTCACCTCAGAAAACATGATGGTGCTGTGTCGTACCTATGAAAAAGCCAACCATTTGAGCGCCAACCATGAAGGTCGTTTTTTCAGCGACCCTCGCTTGTGCGTTCCAGAGGCCGATTTGCTTATCCTGGCTGTTAAGCCGCAGGATTCACCCAAGTTGTTCAGCGAAATTCAGGGGCTTACGGATACTGGGCAGGTGTTGCTCAGCATCATGGCGGGCGTACGGATGGAAGTCATCTGTAAGGCACTTGGCATGAAGAAGATCACCCGGGCCATGCCGAACCTGCCCGCCCAGATCGGCGAAGGCGTGACTGCTTTTACTTCCACCGATGAAGTGACCCGGATCGAACTCGTGATGGTGCAAAACCTGTTGAATACCACGGGCAAAACGCTTTATGTAGAGCAAGAGGCAATGCTGGATGCTGCCACTGCCATTTCCGGCTCAGGCCCGGCGTACGTTTACTTTTTTATGAACGCCATGATAGAAGCGGCTAAGCAGATGGGCTTTTCGCCCTCAGAAGCCGAATTGCTCGTGGGGCAAACCTTTACAGGTGCCATTGACCTTTACAATAAGTCTGATTTGAGTTGTGAAAACTGGATCGCCAAAGTGGCTTCCAAGGGCGGCACCACAGAAGCAGCTCTGAGGGTTTTCCGCGAAACGGCCTTGCACGAAAGCATCACAGCGGGAACAGAAGCGGCGCTGACTCGGGCGCGGGAACTGGGAAAATAGAGACATCGGCACCGTTTTTTGACAAGAATTATTGGCTTTTGTCTGTTGTTCGTTAAATTTCACAATTCACTTGTATTTATTTAGGAAATACCACGGTGAACACCCTACATTCGGGGCAAACTAATTCCGTTTCACAAAACAAAATATCTGACGGCCTATGATGAACGAACTTGTACACGCACACATGACGAAAGATGTCGTCACCCTACAACCAAACAGCACGCTCGGAGAAGCACGAGACATTCTGATCGGGAAACACATCCACCACATCCCCATTGTAGAAGGCAAAAAGCTCGTGGGCATGGTAACTTCATGGGATATTTTTAAACTTGGAAAATCCGTCGAGGAATACAAGTCCATAAAAGTCGGTGATGTAATGACCCGCAGAGTCGCCACGCTTGATCCTGACCAACACTTGGGCGCAGTGGCCGATGTGCTAACCCGTCACCTTTTCCATGCAGTGCCAATTGTCAACGATGACAATGAACTTTTGGGCATCATTACCAGCACCGACATCATTCGTTACGAACACTCGAAAGAGTATCCAGAGAATTTAGAGAAATTTGTGATTGAGAACATGTGATTTGGGCAAAACAAAGCCGTTTTCTGGAGAATGCTGCTAGCGGCGGCACAGTTTGATCACTGTGCCGCCGCTTCTTTTTACCAAAATGTCACCGCTATGCGGTTCTTATTTGAAAACTAAAGAATGAGACCATCCAAAACGCACGTTACAATAGCCAACCCTTTATCCTTTCTTAAAATGTCTGTCCACTCGCTAAAAAGCATCCAACGCCTGCCCATTTCTCCTGAAAAAGTCTGGGATTTTTTCTCCAATCCCATGAATCTCAAAGTAATAACGCCCGAACACCTTGGGTTTCATGTCACTTCCGATCCAGATTTTTCGGCCAGAAAAATGTACGCCGGGCAGGTCATTACCTACACCGTAAAACCTATTCTGGGCATCCCGCTATTTTGGATGACAGAAATCACGCATGTTCAGGAAGACCAGTTTTTTGTGGACGAACAACGGGTTGGGCCTTACGCGCTTTGGCAGCACCAGCACCATTTTAAGACGATACCTGGCGGGGTCGAGATGACCGATTTGATACACTACCGGTTGCCGCTCGGCTGGCTAGGCGATTTTGCAAACTGGCTTTTTGTGCGGCGGCAATTGAAAGGGATTTTTGATTTCAGGACGAAAAAATTGGTGGAGCTGTTTGGAGAAATGGGATGAAATAGGGGATTGGGATGGGTTATTGTCCGGGCAAAACTGCACCATCCCATTAGACAAAGCGAAAATCCTGCAAATCCTGATTTAATCGGCTCGCGCTGGAGGGGGACTGATGAAGCAGGATTTTCAGGATTGATTGGATTTTATAAGAATTCACCAGAGCATTGATATTCTGGGAAATTAAAAAAGCACCCTTCTGTTGTCAGCAAGGTGCTTTTTTGAGCCCATCAGGGTCCTTCCACGCTCAAAATCCTATAAAATCCTATAAAATCCTGCAAATCCTGATTTAATCGGCTCGCACTGGAGGGGAACTGATGAAGCAGGATTTTCAAGATTGATAGGATTTTATGGGATTGTTAAGGTTTTATAGGTATTTTCTTGATCTGCCGTTCCCGTTGCATCTTTTCCACCAGCCAAGAGGGAAGATAGTGGCGAGATTCCCACAAATCATCGTTTGTCTCGCCGACGAGCGCGGGTGTAGCATCTTCAAACTCAGTTTCTGGGCGGGTGTTTTTATTGAAGATATGCTTGAATTCCAGACTACTGCCACCAAAGTTAATCAGTAGTCCATCCGGGACATTCAAACGCTCTAAGGTGTTTTTTGCCTGCACCAAATCCTGCGGCTCCAAGGTTGATTTCGCCTTCAATTCCACAGTAACTCTCATGGTTCTGTCTGCACAGACGAAGTCAACCCGTCTGAATCCAATTCTGTAATTTTTATAATGTATAGGAAGCCAAACTTCTCTTTCAAAGAGAATACCTGCGGCTTTTAATTCAATCGCAAGGGCACGACAATATACATATTCCATAAATCCTCGGCCCAATTCATTGTACACTGCCATGGCGCAGCTAATGATTCGATAAGTAACATCGTTTTTTTCCATTTGGTAAATTGTTTGATTCAAAGTTAGCAATAAAATTTGAAAATGCAAACAGCTTGCTTCATTATGCTCGGAATCCTATAAAATCCTGTCAATCCTGAAAATCCTGATTTAATCGGCTCGCACTGGAGGGGAACTGATGAAGCAGGATTTTCAGGATTGATAGGATTTTATAGGATTTCACCAGAGCATTAATATTCTGGGAAATTAAAAAAGCACCCTTCTGTTGTCATCAAGGTGCTTTTTTGAGCCCATCAGGATCCTTCTACGCTGGAAATCCTATAAAATCCTTCTAAATCCTGCAAATCCTGCTTCAATCTTCCCCCTCACCGCATCAGCACCATTTTCCCAAACCCGTGCTTAAAAAACCCATCCGCCGCATCGTTCTCAAAAAGATCAAAATCGGAGCCATCTGATTTCTTGGCCACGATGCGGTAGAGATACACACCGTTGGCGAGTTGGTCGCCGTATTCGTCGCGGCCATTCCAGCAGAATTCGCTTCGGTGTGTGCCGGGTTTTAGGGGGCCGAATTCCTGTTCGGTGATCTCACGCACTACGCGCCCGCTCACGGTCATGATCTGTATTTTGAAATGCGTGGGCGGCTCGCTTCCCGTGAGGGTATAGACAAAGCAAGTCGAAGTCGAGAAAGGATTGGGGTAGTTCAAAACGTTTGACAACGAAGACTTTGTGATGATCTTGAAGGTGACCGACCAATCCAGCGAAGCACTTTCGTTGCCCGAGGCGTCGCGGCCATTCACCAGCAAACGGTACTCGCCGTCTTGAAGGAACATGGGCCTCCATTCCAACCGGGCGAGGTTTCTCTTGGGCAAATCCGAGGCGTCGGCTGGGAAAAAGAGCAGCGCAGGGTCGTTGGATGAGAGTGTCTGCTGTGATCCATCCGGCAATACCAGTTTAAGCATGAAGGTGCCAGAATCTGACATCGCCAGATAGCGGTTTTCGTCCTTGAGCGTGATGATGACCACTGGCTTGGGCGACACCAGGTCGCCGTCCAGAATGTGCTGGCCGTCAAAGGTGACATCGAGGAGTGGGTTGCGATTGTCGCGGCCCACAAAAAAATCGCGCAACAGTATGTTGTTGAAATGGTATAGTTCGGGCTGGTTGCTGGCCGGGTTGGCTTCGATCAGCAAACGCTGCGGCCCAGAGAGGGGTAGGGTAGGGGCCGTAAAATTTGCGTGGAGGGAATCCCCCACCGCGAGGGGTTTTAATTTTTGGAGAAATACCCCACCGGAGCCTGCCTGGTTTTCAATGCTGAATTTGAATAGCAGGCTATCAAACGCCACCTCTGAAATATTGGCAAAAGCAATAGACGCGTGAAGGGTCTCGCCCTGCTGCAGGGTATCGCGCTGAAATACAAAGTGCGCTGCCGGATGCAAAGCCCCCTCTGGAACCGCGTCAAAAAGCACCCGGGCGTATGCGAGGGCGGTAGCCGTTCGCGTCAGCGTGTCAGATAATTCATAGCGCAATTTCAATTGCGGGAACTGTGCTGCCGAAATGGATTGCAAGGAAGTATCGAAAGTGTTTTCCAAACGAAACAGTAGCGAATCTGCTTGGCCCTCGCGCACTGCCAGAACGGCTAGAGCGGCTAAATCGGATGGGTCGTCAAATGCGGCGTGCTGCCAATGCAGTGATTTCCAGGCTTTTACCGGGCCAATGGGCGGAGTTTCCATTTGTCCCACCGACCATTTGGCGGAAAAGTTGGCGCGGACATCCACCACCAAATCCGGATCGTTCATGACCGAGTCGAGCGCAGGGTAACTCGGGTCGTTTTTCCGAAAAACCAAGCCGTAAGCGGGCGGTGCGGTCGTAAAGTTCGCCGTTCGACGCACCGTTTTTGCCCCCTGACTTTCCAGCACTTGAAACAAGTTTTTTCCCTGCGAAAGGGAATCGTTCGCCCACAAATGAGGTGCGTAGCCAATGGGATCGCTGGGGGTATTGAATGCCAAAAGCCCTGCATAATAACCGTTTGGGATGCCCGATTCCACAAACTGCATCATCTTCTGCCGTTGCAGGGAATCACGGGTATCAAACCAGAAAAACACATAGTCTTTTGTAGGGTTGTGGTTGAATGGGCCACCAATTGGATTGTGCCACAATCGCCCGGTGTTCGGATCAGCCACAATGAACACAACGCCCCGCGAAATACCCACTTGACCCCAACCGTAATCGCCCAAAAAGTTTTCGTACAGGCTGTTTTGAAGACCGGGGTAACGGTTCACACCGCGGTAGGCTACCTGTACGGTGATGGAAGCAGCGTTGTCGCGGAACTCGATCTGGCGTGTCGTGTCATTGGCTTGCAAGTTGCCAAATACATCGTCTCGATATTGCCCAAATTGTGATTGGTTCCAGCCGGGACTGCTGTTAGGCAAATAAACAAAGGAGCGTGCACGCCAAAGCGGAACGCCGTTTACGAGGCTGTCGCGGGCTACCCGCCAATGGTACACCATGCTGTCTTTGAGCGCAATGGAGGGGTTCCAACTCAAAAGCCCGCCGCGTTCGGTCATTTCCGTTGACTTTTTAAAGGGGCTGTCGAAGGTTTCAAGGGTGTCTATTTCAAATAGGTAGCGCAGGGGCAGCGCGGCGCTGTTGAGCGTAGAAGCGTAGAGGGTCAGTTGTGGTTTTGATACAATGGCATAGGGCGCGGGAAACACTGGCGAAACATCGTCGGCGTAGAAATAAACGTCCATGCCGCGTTCACCTGAAGCATCGTTGAGCTCGTTGTTCAGTTCGGCAGCCATTGGGTTTTCGACCACCAGATTGTCAGGGTCAAGGCTGATGAAGAAGCGGTTGAAGCCGATCTTGCTCCCTGCCAAGGGAAGGTCATACTCGAGTTTAGAACGGTTGGGAGGTGCCGGGATCGTGTCCAATACGCGGCTCAACAGTGTGTTGTCAGGCAGGCGTTGTTCTACTTTCAAGGCAATTTGCCCGCCGATATTTTCGCCAATATTCACCGCATCGAATGTCAATTTTGCAGTGGTATTTTCCAATCCGATGGGGTTTGGGTCAAATTTTACCGTTTGGTTGTCCACCAAATAATCCGGCCCGTCGTGTGCATAGATTCTAATCGCGGGATCGCCCTGTAAAAGGTTTTGGTGCAGTACGGCAATAAGCCCTGGGTACTGGGTGGCTTTCAAATCGGTCACTGTGTGTACAAGTGCGAGCCCCACACTTTTGCCGTAATCCGCCCCTCCCAATCGATCATAATACTGTCGACCGTAGCTGTGCAGCGCATCAACAAAGCTGTAGTTCACGGAGGCGATATAAGCGATGGCACCGCGGTCAGCAGCCAGTACAAAGCGCTCGCCGATACTGGGCTGCGTGAGGGAACACTGCCCTGAAAAGCAGCCCAAAATAAGCATCAATGGGTAGCGGCCATAGTTGCTGTATGCCCCCGGCTGTCCAATGTCAAAATCAACGGCGAACGCCGAAGAGTGACCAAAAATGCTCCAGATAGACACACCCTGATTCAACAACTCGAGTATTTTCTCATAAGCAGAAATCTGCACCGGGTCGTCGGAAGTCTTGTAAAAGGGGTATACCTCTGCACCAAAACGATTGTTGCTCAAGGTATTGGCCATACTTGTGGTGTAATTCCGGATCACGCTGATTTCGCCAGAAAATCCGCCGCTGTTGTGGATGACACGCTTCATCCAGGCTTTGTCTCCAATGGTTTGGTTTGCCAGCGAAAGTTGTTGTTCTTGCTGGATCACCTTGTCGAGGTAATCGCGGATTTCAGAAGGTTTGGTTACCGCCAATCGGCCAATGGCCATAATCGGGTCGTTGAGATGGTTACCGCGCATCACGAAAGGCAAATCTGCCCCCGGAGAACTAAAGGTGGGCACAAAAAAGAGTGAATCCACCATTAAATTCTGCTGTGCCGGGCTGCGAAACTGGTTGAAATCCAAGGCTTTGCCGATGATGAAAGCATGTTCAGCCTGCGGCCAGGCACGTTTTGACCAGTGCAAAAAATT
>JACMMM010000031.1 GCA_014379065.1 Saprospiraceae bacterium | reverse complement strand
TGCGCAATTTTGATGTACCAATAGAACTTGCAAAAACTTATTTTGAAACTACATTTGCAACATCAAAAGTGCGCATCCTTCGATTATATTTGCGACCCTAACCATGAAGTGCTTACCATTCCATAAAAATGAAGAAAATTCTGTTGCTCGTTTCGATAATCTTGGCTTTTGCCCAAATTGGCTTTGCTCAACAACCCACCGTTCCCGAAGGCCCGTCTACAACCGCTTCGGCTGTGGCAGGCGCAGACAGTGTGTTGGTGACGGTCATTCTCAAACACCAACAAGACAAGAACCTTCCAGAAATACGCCGAATCCTTGAAGCACAGGGCTTTTGGGATATTTTCCCGCCGCAAGACGTACGCGTGGTGTCCTGGACACTGGCGATGGGTTTGGGCCACATTATCACCCTGCATGTTCCGGCAGGAGCAATACGCCGCCTCAACCTCGCGCTCGAAAACGGCGCATGGGGAGCCTTCGATACTGAAATATACCTCACCTACGATTATCAATCCGTCTGGCTAGATTATATCGAGCGGCGTGAAGAAGCCAAGGAAGACCGGAATTGACGGTTGACCCTTGACTTTTGACCGTTGACTTTTGACCGTTGACTTTTGACCCTTGACCCTTGACTGGTTTGTGCAAATGCAAAGAGCACTCATATTCAACCAAGATTATGAGAGCTCTTTGCATTTGCACAAACCAGTCAAGGGTCAAAAGTCAAAAGTCAACGGTCAAGAGTCAAAAATCAGTGAAATATTCTCTAGCCCTGCGACCTAGGTTGCGTTGTACGCCCGTGGCGTCGTTGTAATTGTCGCCATCCACATATTCTGTGAGGTTGCGGCCATACAGTTTACGTTCCCACTTTGGATCCTGGATCTCACCGCGGGCCGTAGAATGCAAGGTGATATAATCTTCGCCAGCAAGTGAGGGGTTGTAAAAGAGAAACTTGACGTTGGTCTGGTTGGTCTTGGGGAAGTTGTAGTAAATCCAGATTTCGTAAGGCGAAGCCCCTGGTTCATCTTCTATGTGCACCATATCATCAGGTGCTCCAAAGCGCAGGTAAGCACGGCCACGGTCGGTCTCGAAGCCGTAGCGGAACCCACTTTTAAACTTCTCGTGTATGGCATTCGCTATTTCCATGTAGCGTCGGTAAGCCGCTTCAGGGTTGTTGGGGTCTTGACGCACGAAGTGCCGGAAGATGAAAAAACGCTTGTTTTTCAGGTCTTTGTCTCGGTTCACGTTGTTCAACATTTCTGCGTCATCACCTACAACGATGGGTGAAAGCGCTGCCAGCGTGTACTTCAGTTGCTTTTCATCAAGGTTTTGAGTGAATTGTTGTGCGAGCGATTCGTCGGTAATGTTGTTTTCGTTGAACTGAAGAAATGGGTTGCTTCGCTGGAACTGAACCTTGCGGATGGCGAGCAGTTCGTTGGCGGCGTTGCGGGCTTCAACGGTGAGGCTATAGTTGCCGCTTTCGAGTTTGCTGATGTCCATCTGAACAAGCAATGCGTCTATGTCAGTCGGCTTTTTGCGCTGGCTGCCCGTGGAGATCAGGTTTTTGATGCCATTACCTTTTTCTTGCTCGATGTAATATCGTACGAGATAGTCGGCATCGGTGATGCTTTTATTGGAATGATAGATTTCTCCATAAAAAGCAAGGCGCGTGGTGCCCCGCTCATAGAAGTTGAAAGGCAGCGGCTCGAGGAAATAACCGTTTTTGGTAAAAGGAGTCACCGCCTCTTCTTTCTTGAAACTGCGCAAGAGCTGGATTTCGCTGAGGTAGAGGTTGTCGGGGACGCGAACATTGACTGGTGCCAGGAAATCGTCCTTGTTTTCAGCCGCGTTGAGGTCTTGCACGGTCACCTCCAGCGCATAATCGCCCTCTGGCACAGGCAGTCGTTTTACATCAATGAGGCTTTGCGGAACATCCACCAAGGGGCTTTGAAGATTGTACTTTTCGTAGGCGACTACTTCTTCGCCTTTTTTGAGCATAATCAAGATTTCTGCGCTGGCTTGAAGTTTCTCTCCCTCTGTTTTTTTATACAAAATGGACACTGCTGCTATCTCAATGTTCACCTCCACGTATGGTTTCCCATCGGGGGTAACGTAGGCAGCGAAAGAGACACCGATGTCGAGCGCGTGGGCATATTGCGACATTGCTACCAGCATAATTGCTGCGAGCAGGCCGCGTAAGGATTTGTTTTTCATAGACTTGCCTTTGTAGTAGTGAAGGATGGTTTGGCGTGTTGAGCAAAGTGGAAACCTTGGTTCAAAAGGCCAACCAAATGTAAGGGTTTTTGCAAAGTTACGGTTCAACACTTTTTGGCAAAAGTCAGGTTTCTGAATTCTAATATCCAATATGAACGATGCAAAGTTTCACTATGTTTTTTATTAAATATTTCCTTGTAGAGTGTTCTGCCCTATTTTGTGATCTAAAAAATTGACTTTCACCTAATTCCCTCACCCGCGCTCTCGATGGATCACTCCGAACCGAGGACGTATTTTCAGATGATGACACCATGACTGAAGAACATAAAAAAGGATATGAAGAAGCATTGAGGAGGATTGAGAAGGCTAAGGAAGTAGGGGCAATAGACTTGGATTTAAGTAATCTTAAACTTATTTCGCTGCCAAAGAGCGCTGGCGAATTGAAAAATCTAAAGCAATTATACGTTTCGTATAATGAATTAACCACTCTGCCAAATTGGTTAATAGAAGTTAGTAACCTTGAAGTATTATATATCAATGGTAATTCTCTCAACCCACTGCCAGCAGTGCTAAAAGAGATGAAAAATCTTAAAGAACTCTACATTGGGCCAAATAAATTGACAATATTACCAGATTGGATTGTGCAACTATCAATGCTGAGAGTATTAGCAGTTGATAGAAATCAGTTAACCTCACTACCTGATATTTTTTGGAATCTCCCCAATTTAGAGCGCTTTTGGGCAAGTGAGAATCAATTTAACACTTTCCCAAGGATGCTTTTGAAGAGCCCTTCATTAGTTAGGATTGAAATAGGGCATAAAAACCCAGATGAGTATGGTGTAAGTCTTTCCGAGAACCCCATCTCCGATGTCCCACCCGAAGTAATGAAGCAAGGCATGGATGCCGTCCGAGCCTACTTCGCCTCCCAAGAAAAAGAAACCCTCCGCCTCTATGAAGCCAAACTACTTATCATCGGCGAGCCGGGCTCTGGCAAAACAACCTTGGCGAAGAAAATCCAAGACCCCAAAGCCGAAATGCCCAAACCCGAAGCCACCACAAGGGGCATTGCTGTGGAGCACCATACCTTCAAAACCAAAGATGGCAACACTTTTAAAATCAACATCTGGGACTTTGCCGGGCAAGAGATTTACAGTGCCACACACCGCTTTTTCCTAACCAAACGCTCAGTGTATGCCCTGCTGACCGACAACCGCCGCGAGTCGGAAAACTTCAACTACTGGCTCAATATCGTCGAAATCCTGTCGGAAAAAAGCCCCCTGCTTATCGTCCAGAACGAGCGTGACAACCGCAAAAAGGACTTGGACGAACTGGGCATGAAAGGCCGTTTTGGGAATATTCAAGAAGTACTGCCTTGCAACCTCCTAGATAATCGCGGCCTGTCAAAAGTAGCGCAAGCCATTGAATATCAATTAGAAGGACTACCATTCGTCGGCATGACCCTCCGTAAAGAATGGTTGGATGTGCGCAATGAACTGGAACGATTGGCTGCCAGTGGTTCGCCGTTTATTGAAGAACGAGATTACTACGAACTCTGCAACCAACACGACATCACCGACCGCACAGAGGCGCGTACGTGGGCGACGTTGTTGCACGACCTTGGTGTGTTGCTTCACTTTCAAGGCAATGCTTTACTGCGCAAATTTATGTTTCTCTCACCCCCATGGGCCACTGCTGCCGTTTATCGTGTGGTAGATTGCCGTGAGATTCAGGACCAAAATGGCTTTTTTACCAAGGCCGAGGCAGCTGCACTTTGGAAAGGAGAGCGTTATGATGACCTGCACGACGAGCTGCTTGCGCTAATGTCGGAATTCAAAATTTGCTTCCCGCTCGAAAGTACAAAAGACCGCTTCGTCATTCCTCAACACCTGCGCGGCCAACCAGAAGCCTTTACTTGGGACGATAGTGGCGAGGTGCGCCTGCTGCTTGACTATCGCTTCCTGCCCAAGGGCGTATTTCACCAGTTTATGGTCGAGATGCACCGATTTCTTGTGGATGCCCGGACGCTGGCCTGGGATACCGGGGCTCTCTTCAAACGTGAGGGTGCCGAGGCTTGGGTGGAAGAAGTTTATAGCCAAAACCAGATTTCTGTGCGTGTGCGTGGCACTCAAAAACAAGCCTTGCTGGACCGCATTGTAGAGCAGTTCGATGCTATTCGGGAACAGTTTCCCGGTCTGGTTGTGGAGAAAAAAATTCCTTGTCGTTGCAATACTTGCTTGAAAAGAGAACAACCCTATCTGTTTGATTTTGAGACATTAAAACGCCGTTTGCAGGCAGGGAAACAGGGTGCAGAATGCCAAATCAGTTTTGAAGAACTGGGCATTGTCGGACTATTAGGTGATTATTTCACTGCTGAAAAGATTAACCGTGATGCCTACGGGCAGATGATTACTGGAGAGCCTCGCATTTTCATTTCGTATGCCCACAAGAATGAGGCCTTCAAAGATGAGTTCCGCGAGATGGTGAAGCCCTTAGAGAAAAACGGGAAGTGGAAAGTCTGGGATGACCGCTACCTGCTTCCTGGCGATGACTGGAACCGTGAAATCCTCCGCCATTTGGAAGAAGCACACGTAGCAGTGCTACTGCTTACCCCTTCGTTTTTTGCCTCCGATTACATTTATGACGAGGAAATGCGCCGTGTGTTGGAACGCAATCGCCGTGGTGAAATGCTGCTCATTGGCGTTTTGGTGAGCGATTGCATGTTCGAGGAAACGCCTTTGCGAGATATTCAGATTGTACCTAAAGATGCTTTACCAGTGGAACGCAATCCCAATCGCAGCCAAGTCTGGAAAGCCGTCGCAGACAAAATCAAAGAAACCATCGAAGTCTGGCGCGGCGACCGAGGCCGGCGCGGCGGATGGTGACAGCATGAAGCGATGAAATGATGAAGCGATAAAGTGAGTGCCAATCACTTTATCGCTTCATCACCCATCACTTCATGCCATCACCTCCCAAAAATAAAATACATCATCATCAAAAAGATCACAATCAACAAAAGCGGCATCCACACTTTTCTCAGATTGAATCGCCGTTTTATATGCTGGCCTGATGCCGAGCGCGTGGCCCTTCCCTGGTCAAAATAGGTGACGTACAGGAAGCAGAAAAAGTTTATCCCAAGCGTCAGGAGCAAGAAAAGGTAGGCCTTGTTCATCGAATCTGTCGTGGGCGAGAGCTGCGTAAGATTGATGGAATAGGCCACCGTGGCGAGGAAGGAGGTGATGATGAGTTCGCCCACCTCCTCGAAATTGGTGCGGTGGAAAATCAGCACGAAAATCGGCAGCGC
>JACMMM010000336.1 GCA_014379065.1 Saprospiraceae bacterium | reverse complement strand
GGCATCGGCTTGCCCTCGGCTAGCGTCGTGCTGCTAGAAAAAAAGGATTCGCTTTTCGTCCTGTTCGGCCTTACGGATGAAGCCGGGCGATTCACGCTAAAACGCATCGAGTCGGGCGAATACATCTTGCAGATCAGTTACTTGGGATACAAAAACCATTGGCAGCCGCTCAAAGTGGAGTCGGGGCAGGGCAAAACAGACTTGGGCAAAATCGTGCTCGAAGTTTCGTCCACGCTCTTGAAAGATGTCGAAATCACCTCCGACCGAGTGCCGCTCTCCATGCGCAAAGACACGCTGGAATACAATGCCATTGCGTTCAAAACCCAACCCGGCGCCGTAGTGGAAGATCTGTTGAAAAAACTCCCTGGCATTCAGGTGCAACCCGACGGCACCATTAAAGCACAGGGCAAAACGGTTCAAAATGTGCTGGTAGAAGGCAAGGAGTTTTTTGGAAACGACCCCAAAATCGCTACCAAAAACCTGCCTGCCGACGCGGTGAACAAAGTTCAGGTGTTCGACAAAAAATCGGAGTCTGCCGAGTTCACAGGCATAGAAGACGGTCGAGACGAACGCACGATCAACCTCAAACTCAAAGACGGAAAAAAGCAAGGCTACTTCGGAAAAGCAAACATCGGGGCGGGCACGGAAGGTCGCTATGAGGGAAATTTCAACGTCAACCGATTCGGGCGACGCACCCAGATGTCGGCCATCGGCATGGCGAACAACAACAACCAGCAGGCTTTTTCTTTTCAGGATTACATCAACTTCATGGGCGGTTTGGGCAATTTTATGAATGGCGGCAGTGGCGGCGGACGAGTGCAGCTTTCGTTCAACATCGAAGACGGCGGCGTTCCGATGGGGCCGATGTTGGATCGTGGTTTTACGGGAAGTTGGGCAGGTGGCGCGAATTTCAACACGGATTTCTCGAAGCGTACTTCCCTGAGTGCCAACTATTTTTACAACCGAATCCAAAACGATTTGGAACGAAATGCAACCCGTTTGAACACGCTCGGCGACAGCGATTTCAACTCCGAAGAAAACGAAGACCGGCTCAACCGCAACGCCAACCACCGCCTCAATCTTACCCTCAAACACAAGGTGGATTCGTTTCAAAACCTGACATTCCGCTCCAGATTCAATTTCAACGATGGGCTGTTCCAGAGCCTTGGCGATACCCGCACTTTCGACACCACAGGCATGCTCCAAAATTTTGGCAACCGCGATTATGCTGCCAATGGTCAAACGTTCAGAGCCGATGGAAGCCTTACTTATCGCCTGCGTTTTGGGCGAAAAGGCCGCGCCTTGATTGCAAACGCCAGCGCGAATTTGGGAGACGAACAACGCAATGGAACCTTGCTCTCCACCAACGAATTTTTGCGGCAAAACCCACCCGGCAGTACCACCGTGAATCAGCGCCAAGCCTATTCCGACGTAGCAAACAATTACGGTGGATCGCTGGCCTATACCGAGCCGCTGGGCAAACGCCGCTACCTCGAAACCCGCGTGGAACACCAGCAATTCTTAAACAATACGGTCAAAAATTTCTTCGACCGCATCACCACACCAACGCCCGGCGAAGTGTTCAACCCACTGCTCAGCAGCGAGTTCAGGCGCGGCTACCGATATGACCGGGCTGGCCTGAGCTTCATGCTCAACCGTCCAAAATACAACCTGACGACCGGGGCTGCGGTGCAAAATTCAAACCTGGACGGGGATGTTTTGGGGCTCGAAAATCCGATTCAGCGCAGTTTCACGCGGGTGCTGCCCCGCGCGTTTTTCAATTATGATTTCAAGACCTCCCGGCATCTTAATATTGAATACAATACCAACCTTCGCGAGCCTTCCCTGGAACAATTGCAGCCCGCTGTGGACAACTCTGACCCCCTTGATGTGTATACCGGAAACCCCAATCTTCGACCAGAGTACGCGCACAATCTCGCGGCGAGTTTTATGAACTTCGACGCGTTCACCATGAGCAGTTTTTTCGTTTCGCTCAATTCCACTTACACCCAAGATCGGATTACCAATTCGGCTACCGTGGATTCGTTTTTCCGTCGCTTTATCAGCCCGGTGAATGTAAAAAACGATGTTTCTGTCAATGCCTACGCGAGTTACAACACGCCCATTCGTCCGCTCAAGATCAACTTCAGTACTCGTTTAAACAACACCTACAATCGGGGAATTCTCTTTGTCAACGAACTCGAAAACACCACCGACCGCTGGCTGAATTCGCTCGAAATTTCCTTCGACAACCGCCGAAAGGAATGGACGGATTGGACGGTCGGGGCCGAAGTTTCGCAGAACAGCACTCGATATTCGGAGAGCACTTCCTTAAATCAATCCTTTGTAAATCAGCGCTATTTTGGAGAGATCACCGTCTTCCCCAGCAAAAAATGGGCGATTGGAACGGGTATTGACTGCACGATTTATTCCAAAGAAAACTTTGGCGAACAGCGCACCATTCCGCTTTGGCGTGCCAGCATAACGCGCTACGTTTTGAAAAACAACAAGGGGCAAATCAAACTCGCCGCTTACGATCTGCTCAACCAGAATATCGGCATAAGCCGGAGCAGTCAATTCAATTACATCGAAGAAGAGCGGGTGCGTAATTTGTCGCGTTATTTCATGGTCAGTTTTTCCTATTCGCTCGCAGGTTTTAAGCGGGAAAAAGACGGGATTGAGATTAACCTTTGACTGTTGACTGTTGACCTTTGACTATTGACCTTTGACTATTGACCTTTGACTGTTGACCATTAACCGTTGACTATTTAGCGAGCTACTCTGGCATCGCATAAGTCAACATTTAATGGTCAATAGCCAAAGGTCAATAGCCAAAGGTCAACAGTCAAAGGTCAACAGTCAAAGGTCAACAGTCAAAGGTCAACATGCGAATCCTATACGTCGAAGACGAACCCTTTCTAGGCAAAATCGTCCAGGAAAGTCTCGAAAGCCGCCAATTTGAAGTGCGTTGGGTGACCGATGGCGCGGAAGTGCTGGCGGCTTTCGAGCAATTCCGTCCCGATGTATGCGTGCTCGACGTGATGCTTCCGCACCGCGACGGTTTTTCGCTGGGGAAAGAAATTCGCGCCCTCGACCCGCAAATGCCCATCATTTTCCTGACAGCAAAAAGTCAAACCGAAGACGTACTGCAAGGCTTCGACTCCGGCGGCAACGACTACCTCCGAAAGCCTTTCAGCCAGGAAGAACTCATTGTCCGAATTAAAAATTTGGTAAATCTCACCAAAGGAAACCCGCCTGCCCCACCAGCCAACGCTGACGGAATCCGTCTGGGCCGTTTTCTGTTCCAGCCCGAACGCCAACAACTCCATCTGGACGCTCAGCCCCCCCGCCAACTTTCCCACCGCGAAACCCAGCTCCTTGAAATGCTGTCCTCCAAACCCAACGCCATAGTAGAGCGCCGGGAAATCCTGAAACAGGTGTGGGGCCACGATTCCATTTTTAATTCGCGCAATCTGGACGTGTACGTCACCCGCCTCCGAGAATATTTGAGGGAGGATCCGGGGGTGCAGATTTTGACCTTGAAGGGGGTGGGGTATCGGGTGGTGTGTAGTTAGGATTCTGCTACTAGGGCAAGAAGTGACACTTTTCAAAAAAGTGTCACTTCTAAGTCGTGCCCGTACTTTTGTAGCAAATGAAATTCAATTGCACCCTTTTTCTTTTGTTGGCAATACCCTTGCTCATAAAAGCCCAGCCAACTCAGGGTTGGGAGCACACCCTTCGCGGTGTAACGGAAGGCCTTTCGGACAACAACATTTTCCATGTTTTCAAAGACAGTCGGGGCTTCCTCTGGATTTCCACCCAAAACGGTGTGAACCGCTGGGACGGATACGAATTTAAAACCTACAATTACAACCCCTCCGACACCAATAGTTTGAGCGGCAATTGGGTCAATTTTACTCTCGAGGATCGCAGCGGCTTTCTTTGGTTTGGCACCTATGGCGCAGGCCTTTGCCGATTCGACCCGCGCACTGAAAAATTTGTCCGCTTCCCAAAATCAAACCAGCCAAATGGATTGAACAGTGATGTGGTGACTTGCGCCATTCAAGACGCTGCGGGCGTGCTTTGGCTTGGCACTGCCAATGGTGGCCTAAACCGCTTTGACCCGGCTACGCACATTTTTTCCGCGTTCCCAAAACCTGCGAACTTTAACGAGGAAGCCGCCAAAACAGCTGCTCCAACAACCCGTTTTTCAGGACCGCCTTCGGTACATATCACTTGCCTGCTTGAAGAAAACGAGCATACGATCTGGCTTGGCACTGCTTTCGGATTGAGCCGTTTCGACAAGCGCACTGGCAGTTTTGAGTACTTTTTCAACGACCCCCAAAACCCGCGTAGCCTGCCTAATAATTTTGTATACGATCTTCATCGTTCCAAAGAGGGCGAATTTTGGGTACAATTACCCCGGGCTTGGGCTCGATTTGATCCACAGCGCAGTGATTTTGAATCGGGAAAACCATTTCTCGGGATTCCAAGTGACGCGTCACAAGGCCGTTTTTGGGAGGATGCCACTGGTTCAGTTTGGCAGTGCCTCGACAAAGGCTTTCGCCATTGGCATCCTAGCCACAACCCATTCCAACTAGATTTGGGCACACGTTACCCGGCTGGCATTTTTGCTTTGAAAAGAATCCGAACGCTGCTTGAGCACGCCGGTTTTTTGTGGATCGCAAGCGAAGAAGGGTTGTTTCGTTGCCGCATTGGAGAAAGCCGTGTCGAACGTTTTTTACCCCAAGGTTTTCACGCCTTGTTGGCAAATGGCGATATGCTTTGGGCGGCTTCAAAAACAGCTGGCTTTTTTCGTATTGAAATACCGACAAGCACGGTGTATCAATATCCTCTTTCTCCTAACGGACGAGGCCCCACGGCGAATAATTTGATCGCAATAGTTCAAGATGCTTGGGGCAATATCTGGTTGGGAGGCCACGGGATCCTGAACCGTTTTGACCCGCAAAGCGGCATTTTTTCAAGTGATTTTTTCCCTAAAAAACCATCCAGCAGCATTCTATCGCTGTTCTTTGACCGCCACAAACGCTTGTGGGTGGGGACGCTCTCAGAGGGTGTGTTCGTATATTCTTTTGATGGGAAAGGTCAAATCACTGAGGCGGAACAATTCCGTTATGATTCGAAAAACCTGAGCTCCATCAGCAACGATATCGTGCTGGCGATTTGGGAAGACCGCCAAGGTGAGATGTGGTTTGGTACGGATGGGGGCTTGAATCGCCTGCCCGCTGATTGGCGACCTGGCAAAGTTGCCCAATTTCGCAGGTATTTGCGAAGCGAAGGCTTGGCCGATGACAAAATCATGAGCATACGCGACGACGATCTGGGGAATCTCTGGATCGGCCACCTCAGCCACGGCCTTACAATGCTCTCTCCCAATACCGGCAAACTGCGCACTTTCGGCCTCGCCGATGGCCTGCCCAGTACGCTGTTTTACTGGACTTCGGCTTGGAAACGGCCCGATGGCGCTTTGTGCTTTGGCACAACAGAAGGTCTTGTGGCATTTCATCCCGACAGCTTAGTGGTGAAAAACACCCTCGTGCCATCCGTTTTTTTTACTGAAATCCAACTTTTTAATAAAAAATTGGAGATCGGGAAAGGAGAAGCACCCCTTCTTGAATCGCCCATTTTCACACCCAATCTCGATTTTTCACACGGACAGAACAGCCTGACGTTTTGCTTTGCCGCCCTCAATTTCGTACACCCCGAACTGAACCGCTACGCCTACCGCCTCGAACCGCTCGACGAGGATTGGAGTGATTTGGGCACACGACATGAAGTGTCGTTTTCGCACCTGCCCCATGGACTTTACACACTTCGGGTGAAGGCTTGCAACAACGAAGGGGTATGGAACGAGGCGGGGGCGGTCCTCCAATTTCGCATCCGTCCGCCCTGGTGGCAAACAATTTGGGCGTACTTACTCTACTTTCTGCTGCTTAGTGGCGGCGTTTGGCTCCTGTTGCGGGCACAGGTGCGGGCAGCTAAGCAGAGACTTTGGCAGCATTTCGGGCAAACACTTGCCTCGGTCGCAATGGAGAAATTGCCAGACAATTCAGGCCCCGATCTCGAATTTTTACTGCAACTGTACAAGTTGTTGGAGCTGCACATCGGAGACGAATATTTTTCAATAGAACAGATGGCAAAACTGCTGGCACTCAGCCGTACCCAACTTCATCGAAAAACGATTGAAGTCACGGGGTTTTCCGCCGGGCAATTGCTTCAAAACCTGCGCCTCGACCGCGCCCGGCAATTGTTCGCCGAAACGAACCTGACGGTGGCTGAGGTGGCCTTCCGCTGCGGGTTTTCAGACCCAAACTATTTTTCCCGGCTTTTTTCCAAAACGCAGGGCATGACGCCGACGGAGTTTGTGCAGGGGGTGCGAGCGTGAGTAACCCTCCCTTTTGGGGAGGGAAGGGTGGGGTTGGAACAAATGTGCTATGATTTGGAACATTTGTCCTATTACCATGGGTGGTGTTGAACCGCACTTTTGGTGAAACTTTTTTATTCACCAAAATTCGATTTAAACATGAAAAACAAGCGTTTTTTCCCCCTACTTGCCGCATTTTTTTGCGCGAGCCTTTTTTCCAACCTGCTTTTTGCGCAATTTGAAAACACCTTTGGTTCACTCGTCAACCACGAAGAACCGCAAGACGGCAAGCCCATCCCGAACAGCAATTACATCGTGCTGTCCAACACGCTTAGTTACGGCCCGGCCAGCCGTATTTTGTTGACACGCCTCGGTTCTACTGGATCGGTGAACATGAATGCTACCATCCATGAGCCGGGCAGCCCGACAACGGCTTACTTCGGCACGTCCATTGATTTGGATTACTCTACTGCCGGGGCACACACGGGCTATTTCATCGCTGGCAGCCGCAGCACCGCCAATGGGCGGCAAGCAGTCCTGATCCGCACCAACACCAGCGGTACCGTGACTTGGACTAAAGTGATGCCCAACAACGATGTCAGTGGCACCCTCATTGAAAGCGGCGTTTCAGTGGAGCGGCAATCGAACGGCGATGTCATTATCACCAGCAATGGGTTTAACCAGGCAGCAAACAACCACCGTTTTTCAGTGTCCAGGTTTAACAGTGCTGGCGGACAATTGTGGAGCAACCGCTATTACGCCACCCTGACTACTCAAAATTTCGAGGCGACCGAAGCTTGCAATGCGGTTCGCTCAGGGGTGGATGTTATCGCGGTAACGGGCCGCTACAGAGCAACAGGTGTGGCCAATACGCACACATTCCTCTCCTGCATCAACGCGACAACGGGCGTGGAAATCTGGCGCAGAAGTTACGATGCAGGTCAAAATGGAGACCAAGGTCTTGACGTGGTGTATAAGCCGGCCAACGGTGTTGCCGAACCCGCTGCACTGATGGTCGTAGGCTCGTCGGGCCCAGGACATCCTTCCCTATGGGTTTTAAGGGCCAACCCTTTGAACGGGATAGCCAGCAGCAAAACATACGCTCCCAGTGTGTTTTACTCAGGTTTTTCGGGCAGAGCAATCAGTTTGGATGTAACGGGCACAAGGGCTGCTATCACGGGCAACATCATTTACCAACCCTCCCCTGGCAACATTCTTAGCGGGACATTTATCATGGTGTTGCCATTTTACGGTACCGAACTGCCCGATTGGACGTATTACTATTCAAGTTCAAGCCCTCAATTCACGGAGCCTCATAGCATTGCTCGAATCACGGGCGCTTCCGCTGGCTACTTTGTCGCCTGCGGCTCAAGGCTCACAGGCTCGGCATTCAACGACGCCCACACCATTCGGGTCAATTCGCTTGGCTCAAATGGTCCGACGGGTTGCGATATCGAGCAAATTTCTGTGATCAGGACTTTGTTGGGGACTTCCTCCTCGCGGGCATTTAGCCGAACGCCTTACTCTTGGACGAATATTCTGCCTGCGCGCATCACACAAAACTTCTCTCAGGAATTTTGTACCGGCCTCTTGGGCGGCATTGGTGAGGATCGCACGAATGTCATTGTGGAAGAGGTAGCAGCGCCAAGGCTTTTCCCAAATCCCGTCTCGGCAGGACAAACTGCGACACTGGCTTTTGATTTGCCAGAAGCAGGGAAAGTCCAAGTGCGCGTTTTTGACCTCGCAGGGCGCGAAGTTTGGACTTTTAATCAAGTACTTTCCGAAGGGGAACAGGTCTTGGAACTGCCCACCAGTCAATGGGCCAAGGGCGCTTATTTGGTGCAATTGCAACTACCCGCGTTGAGCAAGACCATTAAGTTGGTGGTTTCGGGCAATTGACTATGTGTTTAGGGGTTGTGTCAAAAGATGTGAATGCTCGATTTTTCCACCAAATCATGTTTTGCCTTCGCGAAATTTAACTTCCCGAAAGTTTAAAACTTTCGGGAAGTTCGGGATTGCAACAAATTAAATTTTGCTCCGAGACAAAGATGCATCCTTCTCCGACTTTTGACACAACCCCTAACGAACCCGATACTTTTTTATTAAATTATGAGACGCTCAACAAACCTGGCCCTTGCCTTTGTCTTCGCCGTTTTCCAAGCCTACGCCACCACCCGCTACGTCACCCCGGGTGGTGCTGGCGCAATGAACGGCACGAGTTGGGCAAACGCCTACCCCGGCACTTCGCTGCAAACAGCCATAAACAACTCGGCTTCGGGCGACCAGGTGTGGGTGGCTGCCGGGACTTATAAGCCAACCAACGGCACTTCCCGCACCATCTATTTTGGACTGAAAACCGGGGTGGAGGTGTACGGAAGTTTTGTCGGCAACGAAACGGCTTTGTCCGAACGAAACATTGACTGCGGGCCGAGCTCAATTTTGAGCGCGGAAATCGGGAATGGGGGGAATGCCGACAACAGTTACCACGTCATCAGCAACACCAACGTGGGAAGCACGGCTGTTCTGGATGGCTTCGTCGTCAGCGATGGCAACGCCAATTTTGACAATACCGGGAATGACCCCCGAAGTTTGGGCGGCGGAATGTTAAATGCCGGGAATGCTGGTGGGCTTGCCAGCCCGACCGTTCAAAACTGTGTTTTCACAAACAACAGCGCATTTTTTGGCGGTGGAATTTTCAACCACGGCCAAAACAACGGCAACGCCAATCCTGTGGTGTCGCACTGTATTTTTTATGCAAACAACGCCACGGGCGGCGGCGGCGGAATAGATAATTTTGGCTATAACGGCAACGCAAGCCCGACGCTGACAAACTGCATTTTTGCAGAAAATACGGCCACAGATCGGGCTGGAGCGATGTACTGCTGGGGAGGCGGTGGCGGCAATGCCAGCCCGGTTATTTTGAACTGCTCGTTCGTGAACAACTCCTCCGTTGACGGTGGCGCAATAGTAGCCGACCGGTCGAATTTTTCTATGGGCAACTCTGGCAATGCCGATCCAAACGTTCGGAACAGCATTTTCTGGGGCAATACGGCAAGCGGTGAAGGGCCTCAATTTTACCTCATTGGCGGCGCCACTTTTACAGCCACTTACTCGGACATTGACCTAGCGGGGCAAGACCCTCCCCACATCATTTCTGGCCCTGGCACAGGGAATATCGAGGCTGACCCACAGTTTTTAAACGACACAGATTTGGACGGTGCGGACGACTGCTGGATGACCACCGATGATGGGCTTCATGTGGACGGCGGCTCGCCCTGCGTGGATGCAGGCAACAACCCGGGTGTACCCACGGGCGATTTGAAATTTTACGAACGCATCGGCAATGGCACGGTGGATATGGGCGTGTACGAGTTCGAGTCCAGTCCATTGCCCATCGATCTTTTGGCTTTTTATGGCAAAGCTGAGAACGGTTTCAACCAACTTTTTTGGACAACCGCGAGCGAAATGGGAAACCGTCATTTTGAAATCCAGCGTAGCTTCGGCGGGCTCGGTTTTGAAACCATCGGCACGGTGCCGGGTGCGGGCAACAGCCAGACGATGCTCCAATACACTTTTACTGATGATAAACTTTTAAGCCCAGCCTACTATTACCGGCTAAAACAGGAGGATTTTGACGGAAAGCAGTCGTTCAGCCCACTCATTTTTTTGAAAAGTAAAAACGCGCTGGGCGGCTTGACCTACTCGAATCCTGTGGGTGATGTGCTGGCAGTTCAGGCTACAAACGAGGTTTTTGACAACGAAACTTTCTTCTTGTTCGATTCTCGTGGTGCAGTTGTCCGCAGCGTTTTGGCTGATGGCGATACTTTTTCCATAGAGATGATCGGCGTTCAGGCTGGGGTGTATTTTTTGAAAAATTCAAAAACGGCAAGGGTTTACAAAATTGTCAAAGCTAATTGAGAAGTGACACTTTTGAAAAAGTGTCACTTCTACTTGCCATCCAACATCCACAAACTCATTCCTACACATGAAACTTAAACTTCTCTTCCTTCCGCTCCTTCTGCTCGCCAGCATCCGTGCCGCCGCGCAGAGCATTTCCCCAGAAGTCACCGCCGCCGCGGGCGATTCGCATCAAGCCGCAAACGGCACACGCCTGAGTTGGACGATAGGCGAGTGCGCGGTGGAAACGTACACTTCCGGCAATACCCGGCTCACGCTCGGCTTCCACCAAATGTACGTCCAACCGATGTCTGTACCGACCACCGAGGCTTCGCCTTTGGCGGCCTTGATCCGCGTATCGCCCAACCCGACGAGTGGCATTTTGCAGATGGAGAACCTTACCTGCCAAACGCTTTCTGCCGTAGTCACTGATGGGGCTGGGCGGCTTGTATTTTCTGTTCAAAATGTTGATTTTCAATACGAATTTGATTTTTCAAATTTCTCGGCAGGAAATTATGTCCTGCAATTTTTTTCCAAAAACGAACATCACGGGCCAGAAGTGACACTTTTTGAAAAAGTGTCACTTCTCAATTTCCCTACCACTTTCAAAATCGTAAAACAATGACACAACAATCCAACAACCGATTCTTCCAAACAGCGCTGCTCCTCACGATCCTTGCGCTAAAATTTAACATCGCTGAAGCCCAATCTCCGCAAGGTTTCAAGTATCAAGGTGTGGCCCGAAACGCCGCCAGCCAGCCTATTGCCAACCAAAACATTGCCATCAGGCTGAGCATCGTGCTCGACCCTGACGGCGATGGCGACGGCCCGCTGGTGTATCGGGAACGGCACCAAACAATCACCTCCGACCTAGGCGTTTTCTCGCTCAATGTCGGTCAAGGAACGGCTTTGAGCGGCACTTTTGCCAACATTGTTTGGGGCGGAAATCTCCACGCGATGCGCACGGAACTCGACCCTGCGGGCGGCAACACTTTCACCTTCATGGGCAGCAGCCCTATCCTTTCCGTGCCTTACGCGCTTCATGCGCAAACGGCGGCCAGCGCGCCACAAGCCGACCCCAGTCCCTCGAATGAGTTACAAAACCTTGCGCTCAACGGAACACAACTATCTATTTCACAAGGCAATACAGTGGATTTGAGCGGCATCGGCGGTGGCGGCAGTAGTCCTTGGCTGACCAATGGCACGAATGTTTATTACGACAACGGCAGCGTAGGCATAGGTACGAACGCCCCGGCACGGCACCTGGAAATACGCGGGACGGACGATCGTTTTCTGCGCATACTTGCCACCAACCCAGGCAGCAGCGAAACGGGCATCGAACTTCTGCGCGGCAATACGGCTGGCACGGACTGGCGCATCAGCAATGATGGCGGCGAGCTCGGCTTCACGCAGGGCAGCGATAATTTTCTAACAGAAGCCAATCGGCACATGACGCTCACAGCAGTAGGCAATCTTGGCCTGGGTACGGATGCTCCAGCGCGGAAATTTGAAATTCGAGAGCCTCAAACCCCAACGCTACGCTTGCATGCCTTCGACGGCACCGGCACGACGGAGGCGGGTATCGAATTTGTGCGTGGAAACACGGCTGGAACCGATTGGAAAATGGTAAATGATGGGGGTGTTTTGCGGGTAAAAACTGGTGCCGATAATTTCGCCACCGAAGGCGAGACCGTGGCTGAATTTACGTCGAATGGAAATTTGAACTTGCAAGGCAACGAATTGAAAAATATTGCTGCTCCTGTGGCTGGCACTGATGCCGTGAACCGAAATTGGGTGGAAGCCCAAATCAGTACACAGGCAGCTGCTACTTTGATGAGCGCAAACAACTACGCCCAAAACCAGGCAGCCATGGCGGAGACGGATGCGAACAGCTATACCCAATCCTATGTGCAGCAATACTTTGAAGATAATGTCACCAATTCCCTTCAAAATATCAGCCCGGTGTCAAGCGAATCTATGTTGATTCCTGACGCCGCTACTTATTGCCGCAATTTGGTTTACAATGGTTATACTGATTGGCATTTACCCACCGTGGTAGTATTGGTGCATTATTGGCAGTACCCCGGCACAGGCGTCTTATTTTTATGGTCAAGCAGTCCTTCGTGTGAT
>JACMMM010000335.1 GCA_014379065.1 Saprospiraceae bacterium | reverse complement strand
GCCCTCGCCGCTCCCCTGGAGGAGGGGGGGGTGGGGGCGGTAGCTGTTTACGATCTGGGCGGCGGCACCTTCGATATTTCGATCCTCCAAATTCAAGGCGGAATCTACGAAGTGCTCGCCACCAATGGCGACACCTTTCTGGGTGGCGACGATTTCGACCGCGCCATTGTGGAATTCTTTTTGGAACAATTGGGCCGCAGCCGTGAGGATTTGACCGCTAACCCTAATTTCGGACAAGCCATTCGCCTGCTTGCAGAACAGGCCAAAAAGGAACTTTCGCAGGTTGACTTTTTTGAATCGCAACTTCCCGAAAGTTTAAAACTTTCGGGAAGTTCGTTCCAAGGTGATAAACTGCGCATTACACGGGAAGCATTTGAATCGCTAATTGAACCTTTCATCAATCGCACCCTCGACTCCTGTCGACACGTGCTGCGCGATGCGAAACTTTCAAAAGACCAAATCGGTCAAGTAGTGCTGGTGGGCGGTAGCACCCGAGTTCCTTTTGTAAAAAAACGCGTGGCCGAATTTTTCGGAAGGCCCGTTTTCGACGACCTGAATCCTGATGAAATCGTGGCCCTAGGCGCTGCCATTCAAGCCGACGTGCTTGCTGGAAACCAACAAGACATCCTCTTACTCGACATTACTCCACTCTCCCTCGGCATTGAGACCGTGGGCGGCCTGATGGATGCGATCATTCCCCGCAATTCCAAAATCCCGACCAAAGCCGGACGGCAATACACCACCAGTGTGGACGGCCAGAAAAACCTGAAAATCAGCGTATTCCAAGGCGAACGCGACTTGGTAGAGCACAATCGGAAACTCGGCGAGTTTATCTTGAGCAATATTCCGCCCATGCCTGCGGGCATTCCCAAAATTGACATTCAATTCATACTCAACGCCGACGGAATCCTCACCGTGCGTGCCCGCGAGCTCCGCAGCAACCTCGAAACTCAGGTAGAGATACGCCCTACTTATGGCATCAGCGAGGAAGAAATGGCGCTCATGTTGATTGACAGCATTCAAAATGCTGAGTCAGACATCGCCGCGCGTGGCCTGCTCGAAGCCCGAAATGAAGCCAACAACATCCTGCTTTCCGGCGAAAAATTCCTGATCCAAAACGCCGCCATCCTCTCCGCAGAAGAACAAAGCGAAACGCGCACCCTGCTCACCACGCTCCGTGAAACCGTGGCAGGTAGGGACAAAGACAGCATTCTCGGCGCCATGGAATCGCTCAACGCGTACACTGCACCGCTCGCACACCGCGCCCTCGACGTAAATATCCGGGAGGCAATGCGGGGTAAGAAGATTTGATTTGCAATTGGCAATGGCTTATACTTGCTGTCCAAACCGCTTGGATATTCGCCCATGCAAACACAAAACATCCCTACCCATCTGCTTCAAGACCTGAGTCCGCTTCATTTCAAAATTGAGCGGGTCAATCACGTCAATCGCTATAACCCGCTTCGGGTACACCGGCACGATTATTTTGAGATTTTCGTGTTTGAAGATGGCGGTGGGCATCATTTGGTTGACTTTGAGAAAGTGCCTATCCAGCCCCGGCAAATTCATTTTGTGACGCCCGGGCAAGTACACCAAATGCACCGTTCCAAAGATTCTCGAGGTTTTGTCCTACTCTTCTCCGAGGATTTTTACCATTTCAACCGCGAACGCAGCGATTTCCTTTTCCTGTTGCCTTTCTTTTATCAAAAAACGGGCGAACCAACCATCTTGCTTTCACCAAAAGAATTCGCAGATTGCCTACAAATCGTAGACAACATGATGGCGGTCTTTACGAGTAATAGCAGCCAGAAAAAGTCTGTTTTGCAATCCTATCTCAACATTTTTCTTTGCAATTGCCTGGATTGCTATGAGCGGCAAAAGTCAACGCCTGCTCAGAAATCATCTGGATTGTCTTTATTCCAACAATTTCAAATTGCAGTTGAAAAAAACTTCCGGTCAGTACATGAAGTGGCCGCTTATGGAGACCTGCTGCTTACAAGCCCTCGCCAACTCAACGAATCATGTAAAAAATATGCAGGCAATTCGGCTGTGGAATTTATTCACAAAAGGCTCGCGCTCGAAGCCAAACGCCTGCTTTACTATTCAGAAGCCAATATCAGCGAAATAGGTTTTGAACTCGGGTTTGAAGACCCCGCGCATTTTAGCCGCTTTGTGCGAAAATGCACTGGGCGAGCACCTTCCGACTGGCGAAATAAAAAAGGCATGTAGAAATTGCCAAGAAAAATGTACAAATATGCCAGAGTTATCGCTTGCCATGAAACCACCTTTGAAGATTGTTCACCAACACTTTTTCGACATGAAAAACTACTTATCCTTGCTCGTATTTATTGTACTGACGGCTTTCCCGTTGTGCTCTATTGCCCAAACCCCTCAGTGGCATTATGTTGGCGATACCACTATTTCAGCGGATTATTCCAGTGGATTCTTGATGGCGTTGCATGGGGGCAATCCATACGTTTTTTACAGAGGAAACTGCAGTACAGATTTATCTGGAGTTGTAACGCAATTTGATGGCAATCAATGGAATACGCTCGACACCGCTGGACTTGGAGATGTTCATTACCAGGGTTTCGGCATCAATTCAAATGGGATTCCACAACTTGCTTATGTTGACAACAGCAAATTGGGGCTGAAGCGCCTGGAAGCAGGCGCCTGGAACATTATTACAGAATCTCCCCAGCTAAGCGACCTTTCTGGAAATCTGCGCTTTGCCTTTGAGGATGAAAAACTCTTTGCTGCTTTTATCAATATTGATAACAATAAAATCTTTGTTTGGGAATTTGATGGCAACCAATGGATTGAATTAGGTCAGCCTATATCTACTGCCGGGTTTATCTCTTCTTTGATATTGAAAATTAGTAATGGCGCCCCTTGGCTGGCATATTTGGAACCTAATACAAGTAAAGCCTGCATTGTAAAAAGATTTGACGGCACGGATTGGCAAACCGTCGGCGGGCAAGTTTTTAAAGGCACATTTACCTATCAGCAATCTCCCGTTTTTATTCATCATGCTCCGACCATCGATTTTGTTGTGAACGATGGTGTGCCATTTTTGGCTTATGTTGATTCAACTACGGAGTATCGGGTGAATGTTTTGAAATTTAATGGTATGGAATGGACGACTGTTGGACAGCCCATGTTTACCGTGCCGGATGTTGATTATTTAAGTGTCGCAGTTGATCCCATAGACGGTACACCCTACATTGTGTTTAATGACCAGGAACTGGGTATTGCTGGCGCATCTGTGATGCGTTTTGATGGAAACGGATGGGATTTTGTTGGGAATCGGGTTTTTGCACCCTATTTTTGGACTCCCAGCTTACAGATACATGAAGGAAGCCCCTACTTTGCTTACGAGCCACCTCTTTTTTGCCCAAAAGTCTCTGTCCAGGCATTTAGTCCGGTTTCATTGACAACAAAACCAAATGAAGAGCATGGCTTTTTGAACATAAGCCCTAATCCTGTTGGGAACGGGGAATTAAAGGTGCAAATTCAGGATATAAATGTATCGAAGGTGTTTGCCCAAATTTTTGACATGGAAGGTCGTATCCTTCAAACAGCAGCATGGCGTCGAGATCCGGGAGCGTCAGAGCACATCCTCAACGTGGAGGCACTGGTTAATGGCGTGTATATGATACGACTAATGACAGGAAGCGGGGAAGAACACTGTGTAAAACGGTTTGTGGTGGCCAGGTAGGCTATTGCGGAAACATTGTTTCGTTTATCCATGCGAATCAGGGAATAATCACCTCTGGTTCGCATTCTTATTTCCAGATCCGGAAAAGTAGCTTCAATTTAACGTCCTACCAAGCACGCCCTTTTTCTACCTTTGGCGGCCTTTTTACCCGTTTACCCGCCGTAGCCTCGGCGAAGGCGGGTTCATCCCCTCCCTCTCATTATCGTCCTGAATCCATCATTTATCACTCACCACTCAATCACTCCAACCTGGATGATTCAAAAATTCCTCTCTTTTTCTCTTTTCTTGTTATTGTCGCAAGCAGCGTATGCGCAAACCACCCTTCTGGAAGGGTCAGTGCTTGATGCCGACAACAATGCTCCCTTGGTGGATGCTTCCGTGGTCTTGTCTGGTACGGGCAAAATCTCTGAGACCAACGAAGAAGGCTGGTACTCCCTTCCAAATGTTCTCGCTGGAACCTACACGCTTGTGGTAACTTACAATGGCTATTTACCTCAAGAAATACGCGTTATCGCGCGCAGTGGCGAAACAATCCGCACCGATGTGCTGCTTCGCAAGGACCAGAACGCCAGCAGTACACCCACCGTAACTGAAATTCCAACCATCACGTTGGAAGAAGCCGAAGCTGAAACGGAAGGCTCTGGCGAAGTAGCGAACCTGCTCAACGCCAGCCGTGATGTGTTTCAGCAGGTTTCAGGCTTTGGCTGGAACACTTTTCGTTTCCGCGAACGTGGCTATGATTCGGAGCACTTCCCGCTATTCCTCAATGGGGTAAGCATCAACGATCCGGAAACAGGATTCGCTTTTTACGGCGAAATCGGCGGGCTGAATGATGTACTGCGAAATAGAACGAGCAGCATCGGCTTAGCCCCCTGCGAATTTACTTTTGCTGAAATTGGAGGAGCAACAGCCCTTGACACCCGCGCCTCGGTGCAACGCAAACAAGTCCGCGCCACCTACGCCGTCTCCAACCGAACCTACACCAACCGGGCAATGCTCACCATGAATTCGGGCCTCATGCCCGGTGGATGGGCGGTCAGCCTTTCTGGGAGTCGCCGATGGGGTCAAGAGGGCTATTTTGATGGGACATTTTTCGACGGGTACTCTTACTTTCTTTCCGTTGATAAAAAGATGGGAAGGCAACACGCACTGAATCTGACCTTTTTGGGCGCACCCAACAAGCGCGGCAAAGTGGGCGATACGTTTGAAGAAATGTTCGATCTGGCTGGTACGCACCGGTATAACCCCAATTGGGGCTACCAAAATGGAGAAAAGCGCAACGCGGCGATCGGTTACGCACACCAACCTATTGGTATCCTCCGCTATGACTGGACCTCGCAGGCTGGCACTTCTGTCACCTTAGCCGTATCTGGTCAGGCGGGTAAACGCGGCGACACCCGCCTCGAATGGAACGACGCAACCAATCCCGCACCTGATTACAACCGCCGCCTTCCTTCTGCCATTCTCGATCCCGTACTGGCAGCCGAATGGGCCGATACCCTGCGCAACAACGAGTACTTGCGCCAATTGGACTGGCAACGGTTCTACGAAGAAAACAACTTGAACGACACCACGATCAACAATGCAGAGGGCATTGCCGGGAACTCGGTGACGGGCAAACGCGCCCAGTATATCATACAAAACCAGCGAGCCGACAGCAAGGAAATCGGATTTAATGCCGTCCTGAATCAACAGTTGAACGTCCGTTCCAAAATTCAGGCAGGGGCCAATTACCGTTGGTACACGGGACAAAATTTCAATGTGGTGGACGATCTGCTCGGCGCTGATTTTTGGTACGATATCAACCGTTTTGCCAAACAGGATTACCCTGGTGATCTCGATAAGGAGCAAAACGACCTCCTGCACCCGAACAATGTGGTGCGTAAAGGCGATATTTTTGGCTACAATTACAACGAGAACATCCGCAATGGGAACACTTGGTTTCAAATCACAACCGACCTGCGCCGCTTCCAGTATTTCTTTGGTGGCGAAGTTGGGCTCAACCAATTTTGGCGCACCGGGAAAATGCAAAATGGCCGTTTCGCAAATAATTCACTGGGCGATTCGGAGAAGCAGTCTTTTTACACTTATGGTGCAAAAGGCGGTGTAACCTACAAGGCAAATGGGCGCAACTACCTGTATGCCAATGGCTTTATCGGCACCAAAGCGCCACAGTTCCGCGATATTTTTCTTTCTCCACGCAACCAGAACAGTGTAGTGCCAGACGTAGATCCTTACACCTTGCAAAGTGCAGAAGCTGGTTTCATCCACCGTGCGCCGAAACTTCGTGCCCGATTGACGGGCTACTTAACGAATTTCAAGGACGAAGTGGAATCCTATCAACAGTACATTCCGAGGGAAAACGAATTTGGAACGCTCGTGCGGACGGGCGTTGACCGTCAACACATGGGTGTAGAGGCGGCTTTTGAGTTCAAACCAGTACCATCCTGGGTGCTGAGCGGCGCGACTAACCTGGG